>CAJWSN010000025.1 GCA_913046175.1 uncultured Opitutia bacterium | reverse complement strand
GCGATTTAAGAAACCAGGAACAGATAGACGGATTTGTGGAAAAGACACGGAAGGAATTGGGACCCATCGAGCTGCTGGTCAATTGTGGAGCGATCAGCGATTTTACCGACCACACGGAAATGACCTGGGAGCTGTGGCAGGATACGATTGATGTTAATCTCCATGGCGTATTCCGTATCCTGTTTGCTGTTAAGGATGAAATGATCGAACAACAGTTCGGTCGTATCGTATTGTTTTCCTCGATCGCAGCTTTTAAATTTCGTCCCCAACAGTTGCACTATGCAACCTCCAAGGCGGGTGTCATTGCCATGACCGCCTGGTGTGCTGAGGCCTTCGGACCACAAAACGTACGGGTCAATTGTATTGCGCCGGGGCTTGTTGATACCGAAATGATGCGAGTTCTCAATTCAGATTTGCTTGAGCAGGCAGTGCAAACCACACCGCTTCGACGTGTCGGTCAGCCAGAGGAACTCGCCGAAATGGCCTGTTTCCTTTTGAGTGAACGTTCCAGTTTTACCACTGGCCAAACTGTTATCGCATCGGGCGGTCGGGCATTGAGATATTAATGGGTGGCGGGCGCAGCTGCCCGCAGGAAAAATGCTGGGTTTTACCTCCGCACGGGTTGCCTGGGATGAGCCCGTGATTCGGAAATGATGACCTTTTAAAAAGACTTTCTGATTTAAATTCTTTTCACGAAACGACCAACCATGAAAATTCTCGTTTGTGGTGCGGCCGGTTGGACAGGCCGGGCCGTTCTTGCCAATCTCAGTGGACAGCATGATGTGCGAGCGTTTGATTTAGATGGCGATAGCTGGAAAACTTGGGAGGACGTTGATGGTGCAGCTCCCGATGATGTTGAGCGGGTCAATGGTGATATTGCTGATTTCGATACGGTCTTTCAGTTGGTCTCAGGAATGGACGCCGTGATTCATTTGACGGTCCACTTTCCCAGTTTTGATGATGAAGAATTGGCGGCGCGAGATGACAGGGCGTTTTTGGTGAATCACAAGGGGCTTTGGAACGTTCTTGAAGCCAGCAGGCGGTTGGGGATTCAGCGGGTGGTCCACATGGGATCCTGTCACGCTGTCCATCCGCAAGGAACATTTTTTTCCTCGGAGGTCAGGCGGCCCGATGGCCATTTGTATGCGGTATGCAAACGGTTGCAGGAAGAGATGTGCCGGCAATTTTTTGAAGCCCATCGATTGAGCATCGTTGTTTTTCGTCCCGACTACATTGTCGATGCGAGGATTGGCATGGGAAGGTTCCGTGAACAGCTGAGTTGCGATTCCAGGGAAGCGGATGGCGGCTGGGTCTGCCGGCACGATTTGGCCCAGGCATGTCGCTTAGCGGTGGAACATCCATCGCTGGAATTTGAAATCCTTCACGTGGTAGGGAGTGCCGGTGCGGATCAAACCTGCAACGTCAATCGAACACGTGAGTTGCTGGGCTTGTCGTTTCAGGGGGATGTGGATCAATATCGAACGACCTGAATTAGGGCGTTGTTGACAAAAAGGTGACCAAGTCACGCATGTCAGCCACGGTGATCGTTTTCTCCAATCCTGATGGCATCAGTGAGGTCGTCGATGTGCGGCGAGTTTCGATATCGGCCGAACCAAGTTCAACGATTTTGCCTTCTGCATCGTAGTAACGTTCTTTGCCCGAATCCCCGCCCTGGGCGATGCGTAATCCGATGATTTGTTTGCCTTGTTGAGTGACGAGAACCTGGGGTTGGTAGTGGGGAGCGATTTCTTGATTTGGCAATAAAATGGATGTGATGATTTGTTCTTTTGAAAATCGTTTGGCCAGATAGGTCAGGTCAGGCCCAATGGTGCCGCCACGGCCCTGGTGTTGATGGCAAATACTGCAGTTGGCACCCACACGACTGAAAAACAATCGACGTCCGGATTCGGCATCACCTGGAGTGGCTAAAAGTTGCCGCCAAGTGACTTGATTGTCAGCAGGAGGTTTATTTTCGCTGGGTTGTTGTACGAGTCCAGAAAGCCTCAGTATCCGGTGAGCTTCATGGGCTAAAAGGGGGTCAGCGCCCTTGGCGAGATTGGCTAATAAATCCTGGTGAGCTCCGGCATCGGCTGACAGGCCAACGAGTGCTTCGGCACGCAATGGTGAATCTTGTTCGTTGTCAGTTGCTACTTGGACCAGTACAGCAAAGCGGTCGGGTGAAGATTGTTGTGCTAGAGTCCGTACTGCCTCGCGGCGCAAACCAGCGTGCTGGGAGCCAATCAATGGGGTGAGTTTTTGGGGAGACACGCCGGGGTGGTTAGGATTGAGTAAACGTAGGGCCAGTGCACGAGCGTGGTCGGATCGTTGAGTATTTTGTAATTCTGCGATGAGAAGCTCTTCGGCGATTTGGGTATCTCGTGGCTTGGGCTCGCGCGCCAGCCAGTCAACCGCTCCTAGAAGACACAAATAATCCCGGCCGGAGATTTGTGGCTGATCAAGCAGGTCGTACACGTGTTGGCGCAGTTCGACGATGCGTTGGTCACTGATCCATCGTACGGCCAATAAACGAATCTCCGGATCGGTGTCTTGCAGGGCCGTTTTGAGCAGCGGCACGGGATGATCGACGCCTTGCCATTGGCGAGCCTGTAAATGTTGTAAGCGTTGGGCCGGATCTTTGATCTGCTGCCAATTCACGGATGAAAGATCTTTGTTTTGGGCAGTTTTCCAGGCAGCCGTGGTCTGGATATCCTGGGCAGGGGGGCTGGGTGATTCGGTGTTTTCAGCCGGATGAGTGAACGCCAGTCGCCAGATGCGGCCCTTGCTGTGAACCGGGTAACTGCGATCGACCCAGTCGGTGAAATAAAGATTTTCATCGGGTCCCAGAACCATTCCTGTGGGACGAAAGTCGGGACCTCCTTGCACCACGATTTCCCGGTGAGCCTGGTACGATGGTCCAGCGGAGTGCAGATCGTATCGGGAAATTCGGTAATCTCCCCAACTCGTTACCCAGAGCGCATCACGATGGGGAATCACAGCGCAGGGGGCCTCTCCAGTGCCACACACCATCGGCAGTGTGCCGGGAAGTTCTCCATTCCACGCCTGGAGAGGGTGCATGCCTGAAGAGTTGTATTCCCAACGGAACCCGTAATCACCACCAGCCCGCACATGCAAGAGCCGGCAAGGTGGCCGGGCATGCGGGTCGTTGTCAACGGTGAACAGCGATCCGCGGTCGTAGCAGATTGAAAAAGGATTCCAGAATCCTGTGGCAATTTGTTCTGCTTCTGCGCCAGCGAGGTTAAAGCGGAAGATTTTCCCAGCTCCGCCGGTTCCGCTTAACGATTGTCCATCGCTGCCAATGATTTGGAAGGGCATGCCGAAATTTTCTCCTAACCCCAAATACAGGTGGTTCAATTCTGGCACGATAGCAATTCCTGATAGACCGTTGTGGGGATAGGCAGCCTCGGTTTCCAGGCGAATGATTTTCTTATTCTGGTCGGCTTTACCATCACCGTCATTGTCTCGCAATAAATGCACATCGCTGCGCGTCACTACATAAACTGCGTCATCCGGACCAACGACAACATTCATGGCGTAGATAAAGCCATCGGCAAAAGTGCTCTCGCGGTCGAATTGTCCATCGCCGTTGGAATCCTCAAACCGGCGGATTCGATCTGTGGAAGGACCCGTGTAATTGTCTTGACGTTGGTGTGTGTGGGATTCAACGACCAGCATTTGTCCACGGTTGTCGAAATCAATTCCAATGGGGGTGACAATGCTTGGTTCGGCAACCAGTTGTTCCAATTTCAATCCGTTGACCAACACCTCGGGAGGCGTGGCAACCGTTGCCGTGGAAACAATGAAATGAATGAGAATGGGAGTGAGGATCAAGTAGGCGTCCTCCTGCTAATTGAAAAAAGTGGTTCTAGCCATCCATGTTGGCAGCGTTCGCAATCTGGCTGTTGTGAGCAAACGGGCGGATCTTGTGGATCACCCCAGCAATCGGTGCGAATCAGGAAATCCCTGATTTTTCGGTGAATTCAATGTATTCAATCAGAGCGCCGTTTTCTTCAGTAAAAACGACGCGAACTCCGGGAAACGCATCAAACGGACCAATCACGACCTGTTTGCCGGAAATGGCCTGATTAAGATCGTCCACGGTGTAGGCGGTATGACAGCGGTTTTGCAAAGACGGTTCGACGGGTGTGTCTGGCTCGTATCTTAAATACTCGATCCGGCAGGGATGTGCGTCAGGGTCAGTGATCCAGACTTTGGTTGCTTCGACGTACATTTCGTTGGGCTGTTTTTGGTCGGTAACGACGCCCGTATGGTGATATTGCATGGCAGGGTTGCTTTACAGGGAAGTGATGAATCGATGTTGGACCCGTATTAAGCAGGTCAGGAACTCCAGGCGCGGCGGAAAAAATCCAGGGCATTGCCGTGCAGAATGCCGTTAACGTCATTGTCGGATAGGCCGCCGTTTTTCAAAACCGGACCGAAACCTTGCAGGTCGGCAATCGTATCGACGTCGGTCGGTGTCGCTTCAGCCCCGAAGCCACCGTCCATATCGGTTCCGATAGCAATGTTGGCAAAGGATCCTCCAGCCAGATCAGCAATGTGTTCGATGTGGGGGATTAAACCGTCCATGCCGTACTTTGGCACCCAGTTTTTGCGCAATGACAAATCTTCCCAAACCACTTCGGGATCGATGAAGAATTGACAGAAAACCATGCCGATGATACCGCCGCAACACATTCCCAAACCGACATCACGAACATGGCGAAGGGTTTCAAGACGGTCATCGTATGTTCGACTGGTAATGACCTTGGGGTAATAGTCACGAGAGGTATCAAGGTTGTGGTTGTATACTGTACACCCAGCTTCCTTGAGACGAACCGCTTGCTCTTTCGTCATCGCCCCAAGCGTACAACACACCTCCATGCCAAGGTCCCTAACCGAGGACGTGGTTTTAAGTACGGATTCGAACTGTGGCCCATCGGGCACCTTTTTCCATGCTGCTCCCATGCAATATCTGGATGCTCCCTCCTCTGCCGCTTGCCGGGCATCCTTGAGGATGTTTTCGGTGTCCAACAATTTTTCGGGTCCGACAAAAGTATTGTAGTGGGCGGATTGAGGACAGTATTTACAGTCTTCAGGGCAAGTCCCAGTCTTGATCGACTTCAAGGTGCAAAGCTGAACCCCGGCGGGATCCTGATGCTTCTGGTGCACCTGTTGCGCCTGGAAAATCAACGTGGTAAAGGGCAGTTCATAAATTGCCCGAATGTCATCAATGGTATGTTTCATTATGTTCAGTCACTCAAGGTGTCGTTGATAGCCTGCAAGGCTTTACTGCAAAGAAAATCAATCTCTTCTTCATTGATAATTAAGGGAGGCACCAAAAGCAGGGTGTCTCCAATGGGCCTTAAAAGCAATCCGAGGTCGCGGGCACGAAGACACACTTTCATTCCAACCCGATGTGCCGGAGAAAAGGGCTCAGGGCTTTGTCCGCTGGGGCAGAGGTCAAGCGCGCATGCAAACCCCCGTTGTCGAACCTCTGCCACGTTACGGTGACCAGTAAAGGTATCCTGCACGGTCTGCCCAAAGAAATCCATCCGCTTACGATATTCTCCGGTTCGTATCATCTCTTCCAGTAGTTCAATGCTCTTCAGGGATACCGCCGCGCCTAATGGGTTGGCCGTGAAGGTGTGACCGTGAAAAAAATGACGTAAATCCTGAAAGTCCCCCAGAAAGGCCTCAAAAATCTCCTCAGTAGCCAAAGTTGCTGCCAGGGGCATGTAGCCTGCGGTCAACCCCTTTGCGATGCAAAGGAAGTCGGGATTCACCCCTGTTTCCGTGCAAACCAATACGGGTCCCAATCGACCAAAACCAGTGAACACCTCATCCAAAATCAGGTGCACTCCATGTTCGCGGCACAAGTCCGCCACCCTTTTAAGAAATCCCTTTGGCTGAAGCTGCATGCCTGCCGCACCTTGGACCCAGGGTTCCAGGATGACAGCAGCGGTTTGGTCAGCGTTTTCATCCAGAAGCACCGACAAGACCTCCAGGCTCTCCGTGTCACAGGCCTCATTCACCTCCCCGGCAACCTCCCGACAACTGGGACGCGGGAACCGGGTCACGGGAAAACACCAGTGCTGAAAACGTCCATGGAAAATTTCGCTGCCACCGACAGACATCGCGCCAAAGGTGTCGCCATGATAGGCTTCATTCATCGCGATCACGTTTGTCTTCCCGGTACGACCGGACAATTGCCAGTACTGGAAGGAGAGCTTGAGGGCGATCTCCACCGAACTTGATCCATTGTCACTGAAAAAAACCCGTGAAAGACTTGGAGGGGTGATTTCCACGAGCTTGTGCTCCAGTCGGTTTCCCGGTTTGTGAGCCAGACCCAGGTAGGTCGAGTGCGCAATCTTTCCCAATTGTTCCTCCACCACAGCGTTCAGCTCCGGGTGAGCGTGACCGTGCACATTTGTCCAAGTGGAGGCGCATCCATCAAGGTAACGTCTGCCTTGAATATCCACCAACCAGCAACCCATGCCTCGTTCCACAAAAACATTTGGCATGGCGGCTAATTCCTTCATCTGCGTGAAGGGATGCCAGGAAGTCGAGGTGTCAGGACGCCAAGCATCTCCCTTTGCAGAATCAGTATTCTCCTGAATATGGATCGGCATTGATGGGGAAAATGCCCAATGCAGATCAGGTTTCAATCCTGAAATGTTAACTTTAAGGCACTTCCTGATTAACTATTGGCCAAGGGCACGGATGGTATCGAGTTTCCCGAAAATAAAGAGTACATCCCCCTCTCGCAGGATTTCCTCACCATCCGGTGGCGCAATGCGCGTTTCACCACGCTGCACAGCAAGAACATTGATGCCATGTGTCTTGCGCAGGTTTAACCCGGCCAGGGTTGTGTCCACCAAGGGCGAATCATGTGCGAGGAAAATCTTTTCCATGCCAAAATCCCGATGCACCACATCCTGCCCCGAGAACTCACCCTTTTTCTCAAACAGCTTCCTTGCCTGTTTAATTTGCGAGGATGTGCCAAAAAGAAAGACGCGGTCTCCCGGAAAGAAAGGGGTCTCCGGAGCGGGTTCGTAAGACATGGTTCCCGAACGGGCAATGGCCAGTATCGAGGCCCCGGTTCTACGGCGAAGGTCCAAGTCCAGGATGCGTGTCCCAACAACCTCCACCCCTTTCCCTATATCCAGGGGGACAACCTGTACCGGCCAAGGATAGAGTTCTGCAATCTCGCGAAAGGCTGTTTCCCGCTGGACTTCATCCTCATGACGCAACTGCTCGTCCAATTCCTTGAGGAAAAGTTTCTCAAGTCTCAGGTTTACCCGCAGGAGTTGGCTCCATAGAAGCACAGCGGCAAGTACCAGGATCGCGCAATAACCAGCAAGCGCTGCTCCATCCGGGAGATAAGGCGATGCGAAGGAAAAGAATGCCCCGCCAGCCAAAGCAACCAGTACACAGGTCGAAAGTGCCTCAAACAATAAGGCCAGCCTGCCCTGCCCAAAGGATTGTTTTGCCTTCGACCCCAATACATGTTCCACGAGCAGATTCATGAGCCGGTTCAGGTTGAATATGGCTGCGATCAGGATGGGCAAGGAAACAGCACCGGCAAGAGACCAAATCAGAAACGCCTGCCAACTCCCCTTTTCCACGGACCCCTCCCGGCCCATCATCATCCCGGCAAGCACATATCCAATCACATACACGCCATTCAGTAGAAAAAAATAAAGGACGGCTCGATAGAACAAGGGGCGGGCCGCCTCTAGAATGGAAGCACGACGCAGACGACTTCGCACCGCCTCAGCAAAGTCATGGTAAATTCGCCCAAATCCACGCACGGTTTCAGGCAGCCAACGATTGGCCATGGATCCAAGCCTGAAGGCATTTTTATGCAAAAAAGGAGTGGCTAGAATTGTAGCGAAGGCAATCCCAACTGCCAGGGTCAACAATCTTTCATCCGTGACTCCAAGGCTCATCCCAAGGGCGGCAATTACAAAGCTGAACTCACCAATCTGCGGCTTGGCAGTTGAGGCTTTCAGACTTGTCATCGGTTTCTCCCCGGAAAGAAACAGGCCCAGCCACACTGAGGAAACCTTCACAAGAATCACGCCCAAAGATAATCCGATGACGGGTTTCCAGTCTGCCAACAACGCCTGGGGATCAATCCTCATCCCCACCGAGGCAAAGAAAATGGCTCCAGAAAGACCCCGCACAGGCTCAATCCTGCGCACGATCTTCTTTACAAACCTGGTCTGGGACAAGGTGGCGCCTGCCACGAAGGCTCCCAGTGCCAGGGACAATCCAAATCTTGCGGCCAATAAACCCAACCCAAGAGCCAAGGCCATCCCAAAAAGAGTCAGGAGTTCCATCTCGCCCGTGCGCGCAATCCACTCGGAAAGACGTGGCATCAATAATCTGCCTGCGGTGAAAAACACCGCCACAAAAACCGCAACTAGAAAAATCGCATGAAACAAGTTCCCCCAAGAAAGTGAACCTTGAAGACCCACCCCAGAAAGCACCACCAGCAACAGTACCGCAAGAATGTCCTCCAAGATAAGGATTCCGACCACCAACTGCCCCTCTGGTAGCTTCAGCTTTCCAGATTCCTGCAACACACGCACGGTGACCATTGATGAACTGATGGCCAGCAACGAACCCAGGAAAAACCCATTTCGGCTGTCCCACCCAAGCAGTGGAGCAACCTGAAACCCCAGGAACAACATGCCTGCCGTCTGAAGTGTGACAGCAAGCACCGAAGGCGTAAGCAATTTGCGAAGACGACCAAGGTCAAATTCCATCCCCAAGTGAAACATTAGCAACATCACCCCAAGCTCGCCCAGCATCTGCACATCCTCCATGCCATGAATCCAGTCCATGGCGTGAGGGCCCGAAAAAAGCCCCGCCAGCAAGTAGCCAATCATGACTGGAATCCTTAGGAAACGACAGGCTATGGATGACAAAACACCCGCAATAGCCAGAATGCCCAAGTCTGCAAGAATTTCTGCGGAATGCATTGAATCGTGTACTATGGGGGTTTCACCCGTGTACGCCGGAAAGAAAAGAAAAAAATGAAAAATACCTTAAAATGCTGAATCCCCTGAACGTTTATTTTCTGTAAAAGGTCTTCCCCTTACTGTTTTAGTGATAAATTCCAACAAGAGGAACAAGGTTCCTCCAAATTCAGGCCCAAGCAACCTTCGCACAGACCCCTGATCCATAAGCGGGGAGACCAAATTAAATTAATCTTTTGACAAGGGCAGCTTTAAAAAAAATAAAGTAAGCCCGGTAATCTGTTATTATCAGGGGCAGAGGAAATTATGTGACGTGTTGAAATTTTTATCCAACGACATTGGCATTGATCTGGGAACAGCAAATACACTCGTGTTTGCAAAGGATAAAGGTATTGTCCTGCGGGAACCAAGTGTGGTTGCAGTCCAGCGAAGCAACCGGAAAGTCTGTGCCGTCGGTGCTGAGGCCAAGAAAATGCTTGGTCGCACCCCCGGGAATATCGAAGCTATCCGCCCGATGAAGGACGGCGTCATTGCCGACTTTGAAACCACGGAGGCAATGCTTCGGTATTTCATCGGCAAAGTGCACAAGAACATGAAAATCGTTCCCCCGCGGGTTGTCATTGCCGTTCCCTCGGGGATTACGGAAGTGGAAAGGCGCGCAGTAAAGGAGTCAGCCATCAATGCCGGTGCCCGGGACGTCATCCTGATTGAAGAACCAATGGCCGCCGCCATTGGAGTTGGCCTGCCTATCGACGAACCGATCGCCAACATGATAATTGACATTGGCGGAGGCACGACGGAAGTCGCCATTATTTCCCTCGCCGGCATGGTATTTACCAAAAGTATTCGCGTGGGGGGAGATGAGCTGGATGTAGCAATTACCAATTACATGAAGAAGGCCTACAACCTCTTGATCGGTGAACGGATGGCTGAGGAAATAAAGGTAACCATCGGCTCCGCCCATGCCCTTCAGGAAGAAAAATCCATGGACGTAAAAGGCCGGGACTCAGTCGCAGGGTTGCCCAAGACCATTCATATAACCTCCCAGGAGATTCGTGAAGCATTGCTGGAAACGCTCCAGTCCGTTGTTGAAACTGTGCGCGAAGCGCTTGAACGCTGTCCGCCCGAGCTTTCAGCCGACCTTGTTGATCGAGGCATGATCTTGGCTGGCGGAGGCGCACTTATCCAAGGCTTGGACAAGTTCATCAGCGACCAGACGGGATTACCCGTCCTCGTGGCGGAGGATCCCCTTACTGCCGTGGCCAGGGGAACAGGCAAAATCCTTCAGGATCTCCAGTGGCTCATCAAGGATATCTCTGCCTAGGATGTGGCAGGGGCTGAAACTGGAGGGTAGATTTTGGCGAGAAAGCCTGTCGAGCAGCTTAAGCCTTTTTTCCCGCTGCTATGCCTTGTTCTGGCGTGGGCACTGATCCCCATTCCTCTTAAAAAATTCTTCCGCTCCAGCCTCCACGAATTTCAGGCACCATCCTGGGAGGCCATGTCCTGGGCCAGGGATCTCCAGAATTTTTGGGCCCACGAAACCAAGAGCAAGACCGAACTTCTTGAAATGAACCGTGATCTGGCTCGCCTCAATGGAGCCTATCGTCTGCAAGTGATGCAAAACGAATCCTTGAGGCAGGAAGTCAAACGCATGGAAACCCTGTTGGACATGCCATCTCAAACAAGCTACAAATACGAGGTGGCCCGGGTTGTGCATCGCCAAATCGGAAGCTGGTGGCATGAAATGATCGTACGGAAAGGTCGCGACAATGGGATTCTTGAAGGGGCGGGCGTGGTCTACGCCGGTGGAATCGTGGGAAAAGTCCGAAAAGTCTATTCAGGAACCTCCATCATCCGCCTTGTCACAAGCCCCAGCTTTCGCATGGTAGCCACCTTCCAAGGCGACACACAACCGGTCTACATCCAAGGCTGGCAGCAAAGCGGCCTGGGGACACCATTGGGCCGCGTGAGGAATGCACCTGTCAGCATACGGGTTTCACCGCAAAATCCATCTCTACTTGTTTCATCCAGACTTGGGGGGGTATTCCCAAGCGGGTTACCCATCGGCACGGTCAAGGTCTTGGGGCAAGCATCGAGTGGACTCTCCCAAGAAGGCCCCGTCAACTTCCCGTCTGACTTGTTCCAACTCAATGAAGTCGCTATTCTAGTGCCACTTCCAGCTTCAGCAATGGAATAAAACAACATTGGGTTTCATCAATGAATAATGGGCAGAAACATAAAAGAATCTGAACCGAAATTAAACGCGTGGAGTCCACTCACTACCCAACAAATTTCCCACAACCAAAAGGGGGTCCAGATTCTATGTCCCTAAATTGAAATGAACTTTCGCAGACAAGTCCCGCTACTCATCGCCCTTCTGGCCAACGGGATTCTTTGGCTGCTTGTTATGGAACTCAACCACGTTCTGGCGATCTGGTCGCTCGCCGTAATGCTACCTGTAGCCTTCGTCCTTTTTGCCGGATTGAATCTCCAATATTGGCCTGGGTTTTTTGTCGCAGTTTTGAGCGGCCTCATGCAGGATGCAGTCCTGCCGATT
>CAJWSN010000024.1 GCA_913046175.1 uncultured Opitutia bacterium | reverse complement strand
CATCCTGCGCACCGACTGGGTGAGGGAGTGGAAAGAATGGGCCAGCGCCGGCGCGCGTGTGCGGAACGCACGCTCTGCGCCGGACCGCCACACCCAAATCCGGAACTTTCTGGGTACGTTCCGCCGCCTCCTCCGGAACAACGCCGACTTGCGCCTCCCCACCGACGACGCCCGCAAGCACGTCCGCAAGGTCGAGCTCTTCGAGAACCGCCTTCAGGGCTGGTTCCTCAACCGGTGTGGTGCATACCCGGTGGATCGCGGCAGCGCCGACAGCGATGCCGTCGAGACCTCGCGTGCGGTGCTGGAGCGGGACGGTGCGGTGGTCATCTTCCCGGAGGGAACCCGCAGTCCTGATGGCGAACTTCAGGAAGCCAAGGCAGGTGTAGGATTACTCGCTTGTCGCTCCAAGGCGCAAGTCCTGCCGGTACGAATCTTTGGATCCTTTGAGGTTTTCAGCCGACATCAAAAAATTCCAAAGCTGCGCGGGAAGATACATATAGTTTATGGCAAATGCCTCCACCCAGAGGACTACGACCCTGGGCCCAAAACGGAAAACCGCTACAAGGTGGCTATTGAACGAATCATGAAAACAATTGCACACTTGGAGGTGCCGGAGGAGAAAATGGTCTAGCCAAGGCGGTCTGCTGTACTACGACCCATCGTTTCCTATCGCCTCCACAGGACAGCTGTCCATGGCCTCGGCACACTCCTCCATTCCCTCCCCACTGTCAGGTTGACTGTAAACATAGGAATAACACTTTTCGTCCTGACGAAGGAAATATTTCGGGGCCAGTTCACGACACAGGTCACAGTCGATACACTGTTCATCAACGTAGAACCTTCCGGATACATTTTCCGGCCACCTGTCTTCTGGGTTTGCCATTGGGATCAAAGATGGCTGGGAAAAAGATGGAATTTCTCGTTGAGTCAAGTCGGGAGAAGGTTGTATGCTTGGCGTAATTAAATGGCAGGAATTGGGAGCAATTGGATGGATTTACCCTCGGAATGATTTACGACAGACCATACATGCGTGAGCCTTCGCCCCAAAATGGTTCCAGCCAAAACCTGATCAAGTACCTCATCGTGGCAAACGTCACGGTTTTCATTCTGCAAATGCTCTTGGGCAGCGGTTTTCCCGAAACAATCCTGGCCTTAAACCAAGGCAATTGGCTGAAAGCGCCTTGGTCCATAGTAACCTACAGCTTCATGCATGATGTTAGCTTTCTACATGATGCAAGAAAGATTTTCCCATGGCACATTCTTGTTAATATGCTGATGTTGTATTTCATCGGGAAGAATCTTGAACAATATCTGACCCAGAAACAACTTGGCACACTTTATTTCGGATGCCTACTATCAGGAGCAATAGTCTGGGTAGCCGCAAACTGGGGATCTGCAGGTGCCACTCTTATCGGGGCATCTGCCGGCGTAATGGGATTGCTCACTTATTTTTGCCTCAACAAACCAAATGAGCCGGTCACGTTCCTTCTTTTCTTTGTTATCCCTGTGACAATTAAACCAAAATTTATCGCTTGGGCGATGTTCATTTTTGGCTTATTCGGGTTGGTTTTTGGCGAGCTTCAACAAGGAACAGGAACAGTAAATACTATCGCACACTCCGCACATCTTGGTGGCATGCTGGGTGCCGTCCTTTTTTACCGTTATGGCATGGGTCGCGAACTATATTGGCTCCCCTTTCTACGCTTTTCCAGATCCTCCAAGCCGATGGGCCGTAAAAAACCAATGCAGCCGGTAAAATATTCCGTGCAATTCTCGGATCGCGACAAATTACAGCGCGAAGTTGACCGTATCCTGGACAAGATCAACGCAAAGGGCTTTGGTGCCCTCACGCCGGA
Organism: uncultured Opitutia bacterium; assembly: GCA_913046175.1. GTDB lineage: Bacteria > Verrucomicrobiota > Verrucomicrobiia > Opitutales > JABJCN01 > JABJCN01. Next base: position 9,711 of record CAJWSN010000024.1, on the reverse strand, counting down.
GGAAAAGAAGATTCTCGACCAGGCGAAGGACGTCCTGAAGCGTTGATTTTTACTTTTCCTCTTGTACGGATGGAGTGGAAGGATATCGGGAAGAAATGAGTTTCTCCCGGGAGGTTCTTGCGGCGGCAGCAGAGGAAATCCCGCATGAAGAAGAAATGCCGGATTTTGAAGAGGCATTCCTCGATCAGGTCGACCACTTGAGCAACTGGTCGCTTTTTGCAAGAAATCGACTGCGCCGAAGACCTGATTGGCTCGCATGGCTGGCCCGCCCGGATCATACGAAGATGCCTTTCCCTGCCCTATCCTTTGAAAAATGCTGGGATGATGGCTTTGCCCAAGGGCTTCCCGTATCCCCCAACCTCAAGACAATCGGGGATGCACTTCGCCAATTCCGTTCGCTGATGAGCCTGCGCATCGCCTTCAGGGAAGTGAATGAGCTGGCTTCTACAGCAGAATGCCTCTTGGAAATGTCAACATTGGCAGTGTTTTGTCTCCAAAAAGTGTTCAATGCCATACTGCAGGATCTCGAGGCGCGCATGGGAAAACCCTGGGATGAAACAAAAGACCAACCAGCAAGATGCTGTGTTATTGGGATGGGCAAGCTCGGGGGCATGGAACTAAATTTTTGTTCCGACGTAGACCTGATCTTTATCTACGATGGGGAGGGAAAGTGTCGGAAAAACTCAAAAGCAACGGAGATGGCAACCCGTGAGTTTTTTGCCCGTCTCGTGCAAATGGTGGTCGCTTTTCTTCAGGAACGCACGGAGCAGGGATTCTTATTTAATGTCGATTTACGACTGCGACCTGAGGGTGAAACCGGCCCGCTGATCAAGAACATGCAGGCAACTGAAAACTACTACTTTACCGTTGGCCAAACCTGGGAACGGATGGCTCTCGCTCGAGCCATGCCTGTGGCAGGTGACCTCTCCTTGGGTGGTGAGTTCCTGGAGGAAATTCACTCCTTTGTCCAACCCAGGCATCCTCCCCCCACAATTATTCAGGAACTCGCTGCCACACGGGCCCGTTTTGGAGGAGACCGAAATGATCCCGAGAATCAAGCCAACATAAAAACAGGCTGGGGGGGGATACGGGAAGTCGAGTTTTTCACACAGGGCCTCCAAGTTCTGCATGCCGGCGCACAGCCATTCCTGCAGACCCGGTCCACACAGGACGCACTCGATCGACTTTCACAATACAATATCATCAACGAAAAGGAGAAAGAGGACATCTTAACGGCGTACATGCTCTTGCGAAAAGTGGAAAACCGCCTGCAGATCGAACAGGAAAACCCGGCTCATGAACTCCCGGTGAATGAAGAAAAGCGACAGTCCCTTGCAGAATCCCTGGGGCATGTGAACTGGCTGCAACTCGAAGATGAATTGACGAGCCACCGAGGAACAGTGCGCAATGCCTATGAGTCTCTTTTCGGCAAGAACACAGGGGATGATACTTTCGAGGAGTGGTTTGCCTTCTTTTCGGGGGCCCCGGCAACCGGGAATACCGCAAGGAAAATCAGTGAATGGCTTGGTAGCGGGGAGGATGTCAGTGAACAACTTCGAGTCTTTGTCCTTGGAGGCCACACCAATTTTCTCACCCGGGAGCATGTAACACTTTTCCTAAGCCTCGCAGAACATTTCCCAAAGGTGCTTGCCCAATTGGCTTTCCCCGTAAAAACCTTGCTGAGACTGGGCAGGTTTGCTGAGCATTACGGTTCACGAAAAGGCTTGTTCAAGACCTGTGCACTGACACCCCATCTCTTTGAAATGTTGTGCCTGCTGTTCGACCGAAGCCCTTTCATTCATGGCGTACTCTGTAAACATCCGGAGATTTTGGACGAAATGCTGACCCAGCCAGTCAATCGGCTTAAGCCGCCGGAAGAAACAGCCCAGGAACTAAAAAAACTCCCCCAGGATGAAAATTTTCCGAAATGGCTCTGGCTGTATGTCAGGGCGGAACAGATCCGAGCAACCATGGGGGAACATCTGGGATATTTTGACACGCCCGTCATTGAGAAAAACCTTTCCCGATTGGCTGACAGCGTCCTTCGATTCCTGTTAAAACAACTGGAGATCGAAAAGCAATTGGCAATCGTGGCACTGGGAAAATACGGGGCCGAGGAACTGAATATCGGCTCCGACTTGGACCTGTTGATCATCACAGGGAAAAAGCCGAACGAGGAATTGAACCGAAAGGCAAGGGGTTTTCTGAAATTAGCGTCCTGGCTCGGCAGTTCCGGCCATACTTTTGATGTCGACATCAGGTTGAGGCCGTTTGGCGAGGATGGACCTCTTGTTGTGAGCATGGAAAATCTTGCAGCCTATCACGACAAGCATGCAAAACTTTGGGAGCGACAATGCCTTACGCGTGCGCGATTTGTAGGTGGAGAAATCAATCTCGGCAAAAAATTCAATAAGCTACGGGAAAAACTTCTTTTCGAGAAGGACTTTGGCGTCCGTCACGTGGATGAAATCTTTAAAATGCGGGAAAAAATACTGAGGGAAAAGGCTCCAGGCCAAAATTCGTGGCATTTTTTTAAGGCTTGCCGGGGCGGGTTGGTGGAGATCGAATTTTTCGTTCAAGCCCTCCAAATGTACCATGGGCGCAAAATCCAGGCGCTCCGTCCACTCACCAACACCCGTGAACTATTTCGGCTCCTTTCGAAATTCAAATGTCTGGATAAAGAAGGTTGCGCCAAGCTCCTCCTCAACTACAATTTTCTCCGAAAACTAGAATTTTTTCTGCGGAGGTTCTATGGAAACCCTGTATCTGCATTGAACTTAAAAACTGAAGAAAACACTGTGCTTAGACAATGGTTTTTAGCTGATAGCTTCCAGGCATTTGCTGATGAATACCAAGCTCGTTTGAAAAAATCCTGGCACGAAATTAAGACAAATCTCGAAAAGACCTTCGGCTTGGATATTTGAAAACTGACTGAAAGCCCCCATCGAGACAAAACCTCCAGCCACAAAAAGGCATCTCATGATCCAACCAAAACCCATTTCTTACCGCCCATTTTTCAGGCTCACAGCATTCGTGTTGTTAATCCTCGCCACAACCCTGGGGGTTGGGCAGGAAGACAAGACCTCCAAACTCAAACCAACCGCCAAGATGGTTGGCGAAACTAAGTGGGTGACGCAGTCCCTTCAGCGCTACCACTACCTTAATCAGTCGATCAATGATATCGATTTCAAGGAGTTTGTCGGCTTCTTCATGAAGCGGCTTGATGGTTACCACATGTACTTCCTTGACGCCGACCGCAAGGAGTTCGAGATGCGCTTCGGCCTCACTATGGCCACTTACTTGCAGGATGGCGACCTTTATCCGGCCTACAAAATCTTCAACAAGTACCAGCAAAGGGCCGACCAGCGTCTCAAGTGGGTTTTTGAACGACTCGACAAGCCGTTTGATTTTTCACTTACAACAACCTACGCGCCGGATCGATCAGAAAGCAAGTGGCCCGCAAATTCCGCCGAGGCCCACAAAATCTGGGAAGCCCGCCTGACTTTTGAAATCCTCAATGAAATCCTCTCAAAGGAGGCAGAACAACAAAAGAAGGCCAAGGATTCTGAAAAAGATTCCGACAATAAGCCGAAGGATGAAAGCAAGGAAAAGCCGCCGGCAATCGCCAAGGCTGGCCAGCCAACCAAGGAAGCAATGGAAGATGCGGTACAGACAATCCGGAGGCGTTTTCAGCGATGGGAGAAAGCACTTGGGGGATATGAGGCATGGAACATCCAGGAAATGTTTCTTACCACCCTCACAAACATGTTCGACCCACATTCCACCTTTATGTCTGTCGATTCGCTTGAGGATTTCAATGTGCAGATCAACAACTCTTTTGTCGGCATAGGTGCCGTACTGACAGATGAAGATGGATACTGCACAATACAGAAGCTCCTTCCCGGTGGTCCCGCCGAGTCCAGCAAGGAACTCAAAGCGGAGGACAAGATCGTTGGCGTGGCTCAGGGCGATGACGATTTCGTTGATGTTGTAGATATGAAGCTCCGCAAGATTGTGAAGCTCATCAAGGGACCAAAGAATACGAAGGTCCGTCTGGAAATAATGCCTGCCGGGGCGGATCCTGGCGACCGGAAGGTGGTCCCCTTGATTCGAGATGAGGTTAAGCTGACATCCAACCTCGCCCGTGCAGAAATCATTCAGGTTCCGAGTAATGACAAAATGATCCCGGTTGGAATAATCGACCTTCCATCATTCTATGGAAACAGCGGCCAAAGTAAAAGCTCCAGTACCAGCAAGGATATTGAGGAACTGATCCAGAAGCTCAAGAAGCTTGAGGTGAAGGGCTTGATCCTGGATTTGCGCCGCAATGGCGGGGGTCTCCTTGGGGAAGCTGTGAAACTTGCCGGCCTCTTCATTCCCACAGGTCCAGTCGTCCAGGTCAAGGACACCACCGGTCGAATCAAGAAGCATCAGGATCGTAACCCCGGTGTTGTCTGGGACGGACCCCTTGTCGTTCTTGTCTCCCGTTATAGTGCCTCGGCCTCTGAGATTGTTGCTGGTGCACTGCAGGATCATAGACGCGCCATTATAGTGGGAGACCACTCCACCCACGGTAAAGGCACTGTGCAGGCTATTTTTCAAGTGGATCAACCTTTCATCTTCAACTTCCGGGACCCAAAGCGCAGCGCTGCCAAGGTAACCATTCAAAAATTTTACCTTCCCAGTGGCAGGTCCACCCAAAACAAGGGTGTAATTTCAGATATTGTTCTGCCTTCCAGGAATGCATTCCTGCCCATTGGGGAATCTGACCTTCCCAAGGCCCTAAAATGGGATGAAATTCCCAAACTTGACTTGGAAACCTTTCCTAACCACCCGGACAAATCCGCAAGACTTGACAAAGAATTAATCACCTCCCTGCAGGCTTCTTGCAACAAACGACAGGAAAGTGTGGAGGAATTCAATTATCTCAAGGAGTCTATCGAACTGTTCCGTCAACGCCGAGAGCAAAAAACCTATTCCCTCAATCTTGAATCCCGTCGCAACAAGGCTCTTCAAGACAAACAAAAGCAGGATTCTTTGAAGCAATCCCTGAAAGCCCTGACAAAGAAAAATTTCTCCGCGCAGGAAATACTGCTAGAAGTTGCACTGAAACAGGGAGAAAAGCCCAAGGATCTTAACAAGGTTGATGAGGACAACCCGAAATTGGACATTCATCTTCGTGAAGGACTCCGAATAATGGCTGACTGGATAAACCTTCGGGGTATTGCAACAACCTCGTCAGTGCCCAAAGCAGAAAAAGGGGGAAAGGAAATCTAGTTAGTCGGGGAAGCTTGCATCAGGAGCAGGCCGAACATTCGGCAAAGAAAAACCGGTCTCTTCCCGAGTGGTCGGCATGTTGTTGGCAACTATCATATCCGAGCTTGCCGGCCTCCTCCATCAAAATGTCCCGTTGATGGATCCCTGTCTCCATCGCAAGAACACCCCCGCGATTCAGGTAAGAAATGGATCCACGCAGGATTGACAGCAGGCAGTCTTCCCCGTTTTCCCCGGTTGAAGCCAACGCGCAACGAGGCTCATGTTCACGTACTTCAGTTGCTGAAAGAGCAAGTTCGCTCTCACTCAGGTAGGGAGGATTACTAACAATCAAGTCAAACGTTCCCCTTATTGCCGTCAGCCAGTCAGACTCCAGGAAATCCACACGTTCCTCCAACCCTTGGGCCGCAGCATTATCACAGGCAACAGAGAGAGCATCCATCGAAGAATCCGAGGCCGTGATCCTTGCTTGAGGAAACAGTCGGCAAAGGGAGAGGGCAATCACCCCGGAACCGGTTCCCAAATCAAGTATGGATTGAGGGGCCGATGACTCGAATTTCTCCGCGATATGCTCAATCAGCTCTTCCGTCTCAGGGCGGGGAATGAGCACTCGTGCATCAACCTTGAAATCCACCCCTATGAAACTCGCCTTGCCCTCTATGTACTGGACAGGTTCCCCGCCAGCCCTTCGCTTCACCAAAGGTCGAATCTGCTCCAAGGCCCGGTCTTCCAGCGGACGGTTAAACTGCATGTAAAGGTCCATGCGCTGAGGAAGCCCCAAGCCATGTGCAAGGATTAATTCCGCATTCAGCCTGGGATTCTCCATTCCCTTCCCCTCAAAAAATGTGGTCGTCCGCTCAAGGACTTCAAGGATGGTCAGCATTTCTCCCCGCCTTTTTGAGTGGTTGGTTAATCCCGGTTATCCCAGCTGCTCCCTGGCAAGAGCATCCACCTTGGCCTGGTTGTCAGCAATCTGGAGATTCTCCGTCAGCTCAAGAAGTTCACCATCAAGAACGCCATGAAGGTTGTGGGTTGAATACCCGATCCGATGATCCGTGATGCGACTCTGTGGAAAGTTGTAGGTGCGGATTCGTTCACTCCGGTCCCCGGTACCTATCTGTCCACGGCGGTTTTCCGCATACTTGGCGCGCTCCTCCTCCTGTTTTTGTTGAAGCAGGCGGGAACGAAGAACCTTCTGGGCCCGATTCTTGTTCTTCAGCTGCGAACGCTCATCAGCACACAATACAATCATTCCCGTGGGTTTGTGAAGAATCTGGACCGCAGAGTCAGTCGTGTTAACGCCCTGTCCCCCCGGGCCACTGGCACGACAGACTGTGATCTCCAGCTCGCTCGGATCAATCACCACATCCACCTCTTCCGCCTCAGGCAAAACAGCAACTGTCGATGTGGAGGTATGAATGCGACCGTTGGTCTCAGTCTCTGGAATCCGCTGGACGCGATGAACACCGCTCTCAAATTTCAAAACCTTGTACACATTGTCTCCGCTGATCATAAAACTGATTTCCTTATAGCCGCCTGCCTCTGAACCGTTGGTGCCCATCGGCTCTACACGCCAACCCTGTTGCTCGGCAAAACGCGTGTACATGCGGAAAAGGTCCACGACAAAAAGGGACGCCTCGTCTCCGCCGGCACCTGCCCGTATTTCCATGATTATATTGCGGTGGTCGCTCTCGTCCTGAGGAAGCATGGCGACAAGAACCTGTTCCTTAAGTTCTTCACATCTGGGCTTGAGTTCAGCAATTTCCTCCTGGGCCAACTCCTTTAGTTCCTGATCTGCTGAAGGATCGCTCAAGAGTTCACGGTTACCCTCAAGATCCAGACAGACTTTCTCTGCTCCCTCGTAAAGCTCGATGATTCCAGCAAGTTGCTGGTGTTCGCGTGACGATGCCGCCGCTCGACGCTGGTCGTTGAAAAAGTCCGGGGTGGACATCTCAGCATCCAACTCCTGATACCTTTTGCGAAATGGCTCTATGCTTGGGATTCCTTCCATGGGAAATGGGAATTTATGTTGCAGTCCACTTGAATGTGGACTTCTCTCAAATAGAGAAAAAATGTCCAAAGGTTCTCTCCATAGCCAGAATATTATAGCCTGCATCTGGGACTTCGACAAGACCCTGATCCCGGACTACATGCAGGCTCCAATATTCGAGGAATACGGAATCGACGAAAAACTGTTCTGGAAGGAAACCAACCTGCTCCCAGAGTACTACCGCAAGCGAGGTCAGGTTGTATCCAAGGAGACCTGCTATCTCAACCACCTCCTCTCATTCATTCGCAACGGTCCATTGAAAGGTCTAAACAACGGACGGTTGCGCGAACTCGGCAAGAAACTCCTGTTTTATCCCGGTCTGCCTGATTTCTTCAAAACCCTGCAGGATCACGTCATACGCAAACCCGAGTACTTGCGGGCAAACATCCGCCTGGAGCACTATATTATCAGTACGGGCCTTGGTGAAATGATCCGGGGAAGCGCAATTGCACCTTTCGTCGAGGGTATCTTTGCATGCGAACTGGTCGAGAACCCGCCCCCACCCAACTTCACCCAGCAGATGGAAATGCCGATTGAGACGGAGTTTGAAATTTCCCAGGTCGGACTGGTGGTGGATAATACCATTAAAACCCGTTACTTGTTCGAGATTAACAAGGGTTCCAACAAGATTCCGGACATTGATGTCAATGCCAGCGTGCCCGAGGAGGAGCGACGCATACCCTTTGAGAACATGATCTACATAGCTGACGGGCCCAGCGATGTCCCGGTTTTCTCGGTGGTCAAGCGAGGCGGTGGATCCACCTATGCGGTACACGACCCTGACAATATGGAGGAATTCGCACAAAATGACCGACTTCTGCAAGGCGGCCGCATCCACAGTTACGGACCAGCAGACTACGGGGACGGAAGCAGCACCACCAACTGGCTCAAGTTGCACCTGGATAGGATTTGCGACGACGTGCTCCTGCGCCAGCAAACCTCCCTCCAGCAAAAGGTCAGCAAGGCACCCAGACATCTGCCAGCAAAACTTAAAACATCTCAGGCTAAAGCTGATACTGATCCGGCCCAACAACAGGATCTCTTTCGGGGAGAAGGTTGACACTCTCGTTTCCATAGACTCCAAGTACCTCCCCGGCACCTGAAAGGGACAGACCTGAAGTAAGTCCTTTTTTAAATCCACGAACCAATAATCGTGGTTTGCCATGGAAGCTTCTGGCCGGATTGTGCAAGATTCTTTGGCTGTTGCCTTGCGAAGAAAGAGGAATCGGCCTATATTGTCATCAAGAACGGAGCGGTTAAAGTTCCTCGACATTGTTTTCATCCTTCTAAACCCAGACAACCATGCATAACCCCATTCAAAGCCTACTCGCCCTAAAAACCTCCAGGCTCCACACTGTGGACGTCACAGCCAATGTCAGTGAGGCGGTGAAAGTGATGAATGACAACAAGGTCGGTAGTGTTATTGTCCTCGAGCAAGGCAGGCTCATCGGCATTTTTACCGAACGCGATGTGCTTTGTCGGGTTGTGGCAACAGAAAGGAATCCCCGGAAAACCTCAATTGACCAGGTAATGACCAAGAAAGTCTTCACTGTGCAACCCGACACCACGGTCGAAGAAACTATGGCCCTGATAACTGATCGATGCTGTCGACACCTACCCGTTCTCGATCAAGATCAGCTCATCGGCATGATCTCATCCGGGGATGTGACACGATGGATTGCCCAAGCCAATCAAACTGAGGCGGACATGCTCCGCTCATACATCAACGGAAATTACGGATAACGAGTTTGGTTGTTACGATCCCTGCGGTCCGAAACATGCCCAAGATCAATTTCACGGTCGCCAACGCCCAGCCAGGTTTGTAACTCAGGGCAGTTTGGTGGTGCCCATAAGGTATCGGTCACATTCGCGGGCTGCAGCCCGACCCTCATTGATGGCCCAAACGACAAGGGACTGGCCACGCCGCATGTCACCAGCAGAAAAGACACCCTCAACACTGGTGGCAAATTTCCCAAATTCAGCTTTCACATTGGTGCGACTGTCACGCTGGAGTGCCAACTCCCTGGCGATGGTGTCCTCCGGGCCAAGGAACCCCATGGCAAGCAATGCCAGTTGTGCAGGAATCTCGCGGTCCGTGCCGGGTACTTCCCTTGGAATATAGCGCCCGCCTTCCTCCTGCCACTCGATGTCATGGATGACAAGGCCCTGAAGGGTTCCGTTTCCATCATCAATAAATTTTTTGGTTCCTGTAAGGTATCTGCGAGGATCCTTCCCAAAGGTTTCCTTGGCTTCTTCCTGTCCGTAGTCGAGATGGTAGACCTTGGGCCATTCCGGCCAAGGATTGTCGCCTGCACGCTCTTGGGGAGGTTTGGGCATGATTTCAAGCTGGGTGATGCTTCTGCAACCATGGCGCATGGATGTGCCGA
>CAJWSN010000023.1 GCA_913046175.1 uncultured Opitutia bacterium | reverse complement strand
GGTGTCTTGTTGATCTTTGACCCATAGGCGCTGATAGCCAATGGAGAGTGGTCGTCGGTGAATATAAAAATTATGTTTGGACGCTTGGCCTTGGCCGATAGGAGGGCAGGCAGGATGAGGAGGAAAAGGATTGTACGCATGGAAGGGGATGGGTTTGAATTTCTAAAGTCTGGGTGTGGGATCAATAGCGGGGAAAACGGTAAACTTGGACATGGAACCAGAGATTACACGACAGAGATTGCCCTGTTCCAAGCCAAATCCGCCAGTATCCAAATGAAGCTCCAGCGGCACGACTGAATTTTTCTAGATTCTGTCTCATTTCTGCCATATTCCTCGTGTCTAACCCGGACATGAAGCGGAACAATGAGACAAAAAACCAGGGGTCAGGTTTTCAGCATGAATTTTGAACGACTTCCTTGCCTTTATGGACAAACTGCAAAATCTTGCTGCCCTAGCATTTGGGAATGAGCCAATCGTCCAGCATCAGCCAAAAGCCCACCCTGCACGTTCAACTCCTTGCGGTTTTCCTGACGTGCGGCATTCTGCAAGCGACGGCGTGGACGTTTCCGCAGGTCAAGCTTTGGCCCTTTGCCTGTGGCTCTGCCCATCTGGCCGCAGGTTTCCTGGGCTGTCCAGTCGAGGCATTGGATGGGCAATGGAGACTCCTCACCCAACCAATTGGCAACATCGTGCATGAGGGCTGCAGTGGCTACACTTACTTCACCCTGCTCTGCATGCTCGGTGCTTTCCTCGCCTGGGGAAAACCTGAACGGGGCAGGCACCGGAAAATCATCATGGTTTTTCTGGGCCTGCCAATCGTGACAGGAATCGCCATCCTTGTGAACACGGCCCGTATTCTGTGTGCCTTCCACGTCCGCGTGCACACCATGCATTTCATTCCCGGAAACCTACAGCCCGCGGCTCACCTTGTCACGGGTACAAGCATGACAATCTGCACATTGACGGCCTTCATCTGGATATGGAAAAAACACGTCGATTCGAATGAACGAAAACAATCCTGAACATCCGCCGGCAAAGGATTCCCGCCCGCCCGGGGAATTGATGCCGGGATTCACGAGGAGACCTGTCTTCCTGCTGTGGGCCTGGGGCTTGCCCATTGGCATCCTGCTGGCCTGCAACCTGTTCCTTTACTCCATTCATGGACCGGACCTCGAGGAAGAGGCCCGCGAAGGCTTCCGTTTCCTGCTGGGACTGAACATTGCAAACCTAAGCATGGTGGCCATCGCATTTGGATTCTTTCAGCAAAACAAGAAAGATATACACCCATGGATTGGGTTGGGGATTCTCGTGATTCAGGTTCTTCATCTCTGGATGGGACACTCGGCCATGGCAGGATTCACCAACTGGGGCAACGAATGGTTCGCACCGACCTCCGGAATCTGGGGATACCAATACACCTTCTGCATGGTTCCGGCATTTTACGGGCTTCTCTCCTTCGCCGGGATTCATTTGCCTATGAACCGTCCAGCGGACGTGGTCTGCACCCTCCTGGCAATCATCCTGGCACCGACCTTCTTTTTTCTGACCCTTACCCTTCTTGAGTCCGGGGGGGATGCACATTGGTTTCAGGGTGCCAGCCGTGTGCTCACCGTATTTTTGCTCGTTGCCTGCGGTATCCTGATGTTCCTCGGGGTGGTTCGCCTCGCGCTGATTATCCTGCGCGGAACAAAAAACATGAGGGTGGTCCACACCTTCCTGAAGGCAGCCTTCACCCTGATATTTCCAATCGGAGGGTTGCTCCTCAACAGGAAAATTCCGTTTCCAGTGGATTTCCAGATTCCGGACATCTACCTGTTCACCATTGCCAACGGAATCCTGCTTTGCCTGCCAAGCCCTCAAGGCAAAACTGCCAAACGGATCCTGTTCGGGCTACGATGTGTATGCTACCCTTTCAGTATTTACTTCTTTTTGGTTTTCCTGCCATTCCTGCCTTTGGCCATTGTGGCCGTGGTGGCGATCGGGACCGGGTTCCTGATCCTTTCACCAATCGTGCTTTTCATTGTGCACAGCGGGACTCTTGTCCAAGGATTTCGTGACCTCTTCCCCAAGGGCGGTTATCGGCAAAAGGCACTTACGGGGGGGCTCATCCTCCTGCTCCCGGCATGGTACATCACACAGTCCTATCTGGACCGCCAGTTCCTTCATGAGGGCATCCATCACGTGCTTTCACCCGACCTGGATGAAACCTCCAGCTTCTCCGGAAGCCGATCCCTGACCCTTCGCTCCATTCGACGTTTTGGGGACTACAAAAGCGGCAGGCATCTCCCCTACCTGTCAGATTTCTACGCCTGGTTTGTCTTCAACAACCTGACCCTTCCTGACGAGAAGATGCAACGCATCTACGGTGCCTTCCACGGAGAGAAGTGGAGTAGGGAAAGTCACGATTCAGGCAGGGATTTCTGGAGCCGAAGATCCGGTGACCGCTGGAACGCACCGACCCCGCGCAAATTTGATCACAAGGTGCAAATGAGCATCCCCGAGGTTCTCCATGAGCAAGTGGATGGCCTTGTGCGAACACGCACAGTATTGAAATTGAACAATACCGGTCAGGACCAGAATGAGTTCGTGACCACGATCCGCATGCCTGAAGGTGTTTTTATTTCGGGCTATTGGCTGCATGTGGGCAAGGAGCGCGTTCCTGGTCGGCTGTTTGAGGCCAAGACCGCAATGTGGGTCTACAAGATGATCCGTGATTTTGAGAGGCGTGACCCGGGGATTGTAACCTATGAGACACCGACCGACTTGAAGTTAAGAGTGTTTCCCTTCTCTTCGGATCCCCTCTCAGGAGACAAAATCCGCACCACGGAAATTGAATTCCTATACCCCCAAGGCTGGAAGCCCCGTATAACGATCGGCGACGAAGTCCTTGACCTCGGCGAACCCGTGGAACCACCCGGAATCTATCTTGCGGATACCGCTGCGGGGGCAATGGCAGTGGTGCCGCCCATAGTTCGCGAAACCCTTCCCTGGGTCATGCGCACGCCCTACCTGCACTTCAACGTCGACCGATCCCGCAAAAGCGAGGGGGAAGCCGAGGAAACCCTCGAAAAAATCCGCGAAGAAGCCCGGAAATTTTCAGAAGTCCAGGACTTCACCCTGTCCCTGGCCAATTACGATTATCAGGAATTGATCCCACAACCCGCGCTTTTGCAGGAACTGAAGCATCATTTGAACGAGACACAACTTGAGGCCCTGCCGGCGCGTGGAGGTCTCCTAAAGAGCCTGTCAGAAGCACGTGCACTGCACCGCTACAGGAAAAATTTCCTGGATTCCGGGGAAACGGCGAAAGCGCTGCGGGTCCCCATCCTGCAAACCGTTCTCCACCATGAAGATTTCATCACCCAAGACCTCTCCATGGAAGAGCTGCAGGCCCGCTTCACCCCGGATCATCCGGAACAAGGGATTTCACCGGTGGTGCTCCTGCGCAAAGGGGGGATTATACGCCCGTTGGCCCTGGAGCATGGGCAGGGACTAGCCGCCCACTTTCAAGGTGCAGAGGCAAACTCACCCTTGGAGGTTTACGACCCGGATACGGATGCGTGGACAGCTGTTCCCTCCGTGGTGGCCTTCGCTCCGAACAGCATGTACTCCAACGCCGCAGAACTGCTTCTGCGCGGCACAACCGCGAAGCTAAACCCGCAAGAGAGAGCCCGACAACAGCGGAACATCGTGGTGAAAAGTAAAAAACTGGGGATTCTCTCGCGCCTCACTACATTCATCGTGGTCGAGAATCATGCCCAATGGAAAGCCCTTGAGTTGTCTGAAAAAAAGAAACTGGCTCAGAACCCCGAGCTGGAATTCATGGAAAACCCAGAACCTCCCCTGTGGCTCCTGGCTCCACTGCTGCTTGCGATCGGCTGGCACTTCCGTCGAAAAGCCAAAATGGGCAGACATTAAACTGGGCAGAGGAGGGTCTCACCTACCCAATCCGCACGTGCCTGCCCTCCTCTGCTGATGCCTCACACGCCTCAATAACCTGCTGGCAGACCAAGGCATCCTCGAGGGTGGAAAGCGGCTTGGCACCACGACCGATGCACTCCTCAATAAAGTAGCGGCCCACGTTCTTGATTGTGTAGGGATAAGCGGAATACGTCTGGGAATGAACAACCGCCGGTGTGTTCTCCACCCAGTCACGATAACTGTAGCGTGTGGCTCCCTTCTGGCCGATGACCTTGATCATGCAGGTCCAGGGATCGCCGGCGTGGTCGTCGTTGGCAAAGCTGGCACAAAGATGGCAGAGGGTCCCGCTGGAAAGCTGCAATGTGACCATGGCAATATTCTCCTGGGGAACAGAGCCATCATTGATGGTGGCCTTGATGCAGGAAACCGTTTCCGGCGTCCCCACCAAAAACTGTGAAATGTATGAGTGGTGCGTCAGAATCTGTCGGATGACTCCCGGATAACGCGCACAAACCTCTTCCGGGTGGTGAATATTGTAAAGGACATAGAGCGAGGTGATCTTGCCCAGCTTGCCGGAATCAATCAATTCCTTGGTCCGACGCACGCCATCCTCATAGATGTAATTATGTACAGGGGCACACTGCACTCCAGCCTTCTCCGCCGCCGCCTGAACCTGCCGAATCTCATCCACGGTCTGTCCCACCGGTTTCTCCACCAGGGTGTGCTTCCCGGCATTGATGGCCAAAAGGGAATACTCCAAGTGTGTCTCAAGGTTCGTAAGGACGTAAACAACATCAATCCCCGGGTCATTCACGAGGTCATCGGCTGTGTCGTAGACCTGACATCCGAACTTTGTCGCCTTGTCCTCTGCGGTACTGCGGGTACGGTTCCATAGCCCCTTCAATTCAACTCCCGGGGTCTCTGCAATACCCTCCGCATGCAATAGGGCAATATCCCCCGCTCCAATAAATCCAACTTTGACTGTGTTCATGGTCTGGCCTGCTGCTAGAAGTTCCACTTCATGACGACCAGCGAGCATTCAAAGCCAGCCCAATCCGGCAACGAAAAAGTGTTTCGCCGGTTCGATGATAACCCGAGAGGTCGTTTTGGATTGGCCCGAACCTGCAAGAAAAGGGCTTGGTGCACCCAAGATTGTGTCTTGATCTTTCCCCCGCCAAGGACATACTAATCCGCCCTTTTTCTTAAAAAAGAAAACGGGGCGTAGCTCAGCCTGGCAGAGCGCTGCGTTCGGGACGCAGAGGTCGCTGGTTCGAATCCAGTCGCCCCGACCATTTTTGAAGGCTCAAGGTGAAATCTCCCCCTGACATTATGAAGGAATCCCTTTCCATCGGTTCGTTACTGGAAGAAGGACGCCCCCTGCGTTCGGTGGAGTTCTTTCCTCCGAAGGATGAAGCCGCAGGGGATCGGATGCTCAGGGCCGCAGCCGAAATACAAAGGCTTGAGCCCGATTTTGTGTCGATCACGTATGGGGCTGGCGGAAGCACCCGTGACTCTTCGTTGAAATATGCACGAATGCTGCAGGAGGAATTTGGTTTCCGGGTCATGCCACACCTGACCTGTGTCGGCCACTCCAAGGCCGAGCTTCGGGAAATCATCGACGAGTTCCACGAGTCAGGCTTTCGCAACATCATGGCGCTGCGAGGAGATCCACCAAAAGGAGAAACCAATTTCAAGCCGCATCCGGAAGGGCTTCATTACGCCAACGAACTCGTGGCACTGATCCAGGAGCTGCACGCGGACATCAGCATCGGGGTCGCAGGATATCCGGAGACACATCCCGAGGCGCCCTCCCCTGACGAGGATATTGCTAACCTTGCCCGAAAGGTCCGCGCCGGAGCCACGTTTATAACGACGCAATTGTTCTTTGACAACGCAGCGTATTTCAAATTTGTCGATGCCTGTAGAAAGGCGGATATTGGAGTTCCCGTTATTCCCGGGATTCTACCAGTGCTGAACCTGCCCCAGGTCCGCCGGTTTTGTGCAATGTGCAACGCAAAACTGCCCAAAGGCCTCGAGGATCGCCTCAAAATCGCAGGCGAGGACGCATCCGTTGCACAGGATGTCGGCATCGACTGGGCTCATGAACAGGTTCGTGCCCTGCTGGAAAAAAATGCACCAGGGTTCCATCTGTACATCCTCAATCGAGCCAAGGCGATCCGACAATTGATCGGGCGTCTGGACAGCGAGGGAGTGCTTACTCGCTCATAGGCAACCTCGCATTTCCAGCTGTCCCTTGATGAATCCGTCATCGGGGAAGGTTTTACGGAATAAATCAACGAGCGGGATTTTGCTTTGACAAAAGATTTTGAATTCATTGCCTTCAGACTTTGATTAATCAAAGTCAATAGTTTCAAGAATAGGACAAATGATTTGTTTAAGACAAAACTTGAAGCGCCTGAAAAAGTTGCTCGTGGGACTGGCCGTGCCCATTGGGTTGATCTTGAGTGGTTGCAGCAACGGTGAGCAGTCTGCCGATCCAATTGGAACCGGTAAAAAAATGGTCGTCTGCACCACCACCATGATTCACGACATTGGCAAAGTCCTGGCCGGGGATTTACTGGATTTGCGTGGCATCATGAAGGCCGGAGAGGACCCGCACATCTACGAACTGAAACCCCACGACACAAAGTTGATCATTGAAGCGGACTTGATCTTGATGAACGGCCTGCACCTGGAGGCTCAGGTGGGGCATGTCATCGAGGAGAAGGCCCGGGGCAGGGTATCCCGACTCGCGGAGGATCCACGCATCGTAACGCTGGGCAGCGAGGACGCAGCAGGAGCCCCTGATCCCCACTGCTGGTTCAACCCGGAGTACTTCAAGATCTATGTCGAGAAAGCACGGGACGCCCTTTCCGGGATCGACCCGGATAATGTGGAAACCTACAACAACCGCGCGAAAGCCTACATGAAGGAACTGGATGAATTGTTTGCCTGGGGAAAGAAGGTAGTCGCAGCAATCCCGAGAGAGCAGCGAATCATGGTAACCAGCCACGACGCTTTCCAATATTTCGGGAAAGCTTTTGACATTGAAGTCTACGCCGTGGCGGGCATTTCCACGGAGCAGGACCCAGCCCCACAGGATCGCCTGAAACTGGAGACCTTGGTCAAGGAACGTGGGGCCAAGGCACTTTTTGTGGAAACCTCGGTCCGTGATGCTCTAAACAACATGATCCAGCAAATCGCCAAGTCCAGCGGGGCAAAGATTGGCGGCACACTATACAGTGACTCCCTGGGCGAACCTGGAAGTGTTGCGGACACATACATTCACATGATGAAGCACAATCTGTCCACCCTGGCTGACACCCTCAAATAACTTTTGCATGCAAAACGTTCAGTCTACAAATCCGGATGTATCTGGGGAGAAGGCAAAAATCGCCATCCACCTTCGGGATGTCACGGTTTCCTATCGGGAGAAACCCGTTCTGCGCTCCATCTCCATGAATGTACCCAAGGGGCAGATCGTGGGTGTTGTGGGTCCCAACGGGGCGGGAAAAAGCACCTTGCTCAAGACCATGCTCGGCTTGATTGAGCCGGATGCAGGGGAAATACGATACCATGATCAACCTATCCTGGAATCCCGCCATCTTCTCGGATACGTGCCACAAACGGAAGCTGTTGACTGGGACTTCCCTGTAACCGTCCTGGATGTGGTCATGATGGGCCATTATGGCAGGCTCGGCTGGTTCCGGCGTCCAGGGAAACGCCACAGGGAGGAAGCCATGCAAGCATTGGAAACTGTTGGAATGACCCCCTACAGTAAACGCCATATACGCCAACTTTCTGGTGGCCAGCAGCAACGAATCTTTCTTGCACGTGCACTTTGCCAAAAAGCAGAAATCCTTTTCCTTGACGAACCGTTCGGTGGTGTGGACGCAGCAACCGAAAGTGCAATCTTCATCCTGATGGACGACTTGGCCGCCAAGGGACACACCCTGCTCGTGGTCAACCATGACCTTTCGGTACTGGATCGCTACAATCAACTTCTCCTACTCAATCAACGCGTGGTGGCTTACGGGTCGCCCAGCCTCACGGCAACCGAACAAAACCTGCGAAAGACTTACGGCGGGCGTTTGAGCCTGTTGGACCAGGCTGAGTTTGCCCTGAAGCAGGAATTGTAAGATGACTGGGATCAACGTCCTGGCCGAGTTTGACTTCAAGCCAGAGCTTTGGGCTTTTCCATTCACTTATCTCCCGGAAGGGCTGTGGACCAGTGTGCTGGTTGGAGTAACCTGCGGCGTGCTGGGATGTTTTGTTGTCCTGCGACGCATGGCATTGATCGGGGACGCCCTCTCCCACGCAATCCTGCCAGGAGTGGTCATTGCGTTTCTGCTCACCAATAACACGGGGATAATGGGGCTCCTTTTCGGCGCATTGCTGGCGGGGTTGACAACGGCCGTGCTCATCAACGTCGTCAGTCACGGCAGCCGGACCAAAGAGGACTCCGCGATTGGTATCGTCTTCACAGCTTTTTTCGCACTTGGATTGATCCTGATATCAAATCTTCCCCGCGGGACACACTTTGACCTGAAATGTTTTGTGTTCGGCATACCCGAAGCAGTCAGCCGGGATGATCTGGTCCTGATGGTGATCATTGCCGTGGTGGTAATTGGCATAATCGCAACCCTTTATCACCCCATGAAGCTGATAAGTTTTGACCCGGTGGTGGCCACGGCAATGGGTTTGCCGGTCATGGCCTTCCATTACTTGCTGATGGGAATGATTTCCGCGACCGTTGTGGCAGGATTGAAGACGACGGGCGTCATCCTGGTCGTGGCAATGGTGATCACCCCCGCCTCTGCGGCCTACCAGTTGACAAACCGGTTTTGGCAGATGCTGGTATTGGCCGGCTTTTTTGGGGGTCTTTCGGCCATGCTGGGAATGATTTTGGCTTTCACCATCAACGCTCCATCCGGACCAAGCATGGTACTTGTGGCCACCCTGATTTTTGCGCTATCGATGCTTTTCAGTCCCACGCATGGCTATGTCTTTGACAAGCTTCGCAAACGCCGCATTCGACGTCACATTGAAGGCGAGGACATACTCAAGGCCGTCCACCGGATTCAGCACTCCGGGGAAGAGGCAACCCGACAAAGGATCAGCGACCGAGCGGGGTTGACCCTGAAGCGCCTCGGCAGTCTTTTAAAGGAACTGGCACGACAAAAACTGATTCAAGGGCAGGACAATGTCACTTCATTGACCGATTCCGGCCACAGGCGTGCAGTCGAATTGGTGCGGGCACACCGACTATGGGAATCCTACCTGGTTGACGAGGCGAACCTGGACCCTGAAAACATTCACCTGCATGCCGAACAACTGGAGCATGCCCATGATTTGGCCGACGAGGTGGATCGCACTCTTGGACATCCACGGCATGACCCGCACGGCAGTGAGATTCCAGAATCCGGGAGCCGATAGTTTCTTAAAACGTATAAGGGCAAAACAGCAAAAGGCGCCCCGTAATGGGACGCCTTTTGTTGTAAAGGGAAGATTCTATAGCTTCCGAAGCGGTTTACATCATGCCGCCCATGCCGCCCATGCCGCCCATGTCGTGACCATGATCATGTCCGCCTGCCGGCTCCTCCTTTTCAGGAATGTCCGTGATCATGCACTCCGTGGTCAGGAGCATGCTGGCCACTGAGGCCGCATTCTGAAGGGCCGTGCGAGTGACCTTGGTTGGGTCGAGGACACCAGCTGCCACCAGGTC
This sequence comes from uncultured Opitutia bacterium, assembly GCA_913046175.1. Lineage (GTDB taxonomy): Bacteria > Verrucomicrobiota > Verrucomicrobiia > Opitutales > JABJCN01 > JABJCN01. The sequence goes on along the minus strand of CAJWSN010000023.1, from coordinate 2,114 downwards.
AGTATATTCACCGGTGGCGACATTGAAGCCTTCGTTGCCCTCGCTCATGAGTACCTTCTGTACAACAAGGGACCCATCAACTCCTGCATTGGAGCAGAGGTTGCGCAATGGGGATTCGATTGCCCTACGGACAATTTCAGCCCCAAATGCCTCGTCGCCTTGCAGGGAAATGGCCTCGATTGCACCAGCTGCCCGCAACAAGGCCACGCCGCCGCCAGCAACAATGCCTTCCTCGACAGCAGCGCGAGTTGCGTGCAATGCGTCCTCAACACGAGCCTTCTTTTCCTTCATTTCGGGCTCGGTTGCAGCACCAACACTGATGACAGCAACACCACCCGCTAGCTTGGCAAGACGCTCCTGGAGCTTCTCGCGATCGTAGTCGGAAGTCGTCTCCTCGATCTGGCGACGAATCTGGTCCGTGCGACCTGAGATATCGTTAACATCTCCACCGCCCTCGACGATGATGGTGTTCTCCTTCTCAATGGTGATGCGCTTGGCTTGTCCAAGATCATCAACCGTGACGTTCTCAAGCTTGATGCCGAGATCCTCGGTAATGCACTTTCCGCCAGTGAGAATCGCGATGTCCTCAAGCATTGCCTTGCGGCGATCCCCGAAACCGGGGGCCTTGACCGCGCATGCGTTAAGGGTTCCGCGAAGCTTGTTTACCACAAGGGCAGCGAGAGCTTCACCTTCAAGGTCCTCAGCGATGATAAGGAGCGGCTTGCCAGTCTTCGAGGCGGACTGTAAAACCGGAAGCAGATCGTTAAGGCTGCTGATTTTCTTCTCGTGGATCAGGATGTAGGCATCCTCAATCACGCAGGTCATGTCATCGGAATTGGTCACGAAGTAAGGGCTGAGATAGCCTTTGTCAAACTGCATGCCTTCCACGACATCAAGACTGGTCTCAATGCTCTTGGCTTCCTCGACAGTGATGGTGCCATCCTTGCCGACCTTGTCCATCGCATCGGCGATGATCTCACCAATCTCTTCATCAGAGTTGGCGGATATGGAGGCTACGGACTTGACGTCCTCAGTCCCGGTTACCGCGTTGCTTAGCTTGCTGAATTCCTCGACAGCGACCTCAACAGCCCTGTCGATGCCCCGCTTGATGTAAACAGGGTTCGCGCCGGCAGCGACATGACGCAGCCCCTCGCGAAAAATTGATTCAGCAAGGACTGTTGCCGTGGTTGTGCCATCACCAGCGGCATCGGAGGTCCTGGAAGCAACCTCTCGAACCATCTGGGCACCCATGTTCTCGAATGGGTCCTGGAGTTCAATCTCCTTGGCCACCGTTACACCGTCCTTGGTCACGGTGGGGGAACCGAACTTCTTGTCGATAAGCACGTTGCGACCCTTGGGTCCCAAAGTGACCTTGACGGCCTGCGTCAAGGCCTGGACACCTTTCAGTGCCTTCTTACGTGCAACCTCGTCAAATGCTAGTTGTTTAGCCATAATAAATTAGCTTTTGGTAGTTAGTGGATTAATGTTTGAAGGGTTTACTCGATGATGCCGAGAATGTCGTCTTCGCGAAGCAGCTGGTGAGTCTGTCCGTCGAGCTTGACGTCAGTACCACCGTACTTGCTAATGAGGACCTTGTCGCCGACATTGACGTCGAATTCCTGGGCTTTGCCGTCAGAATCCTTCTTGCCAGTGCCTAAAGCGACAACTTCAGCCTCCTGTGACTTTTCCTTGGCGGAGTCAGGAATGATAATGCCATCCTTGACTTGTTCATCATCCTCGAGAATTTTTACGAGGATACGATCTCCTAATGGTTTGATGTTATTCATCGTTGTTGATTATATGGTTGATATGAGATTGGGGGGTTGTTGAGTCTAAATCCCAATTTGGGAGAGGAAAGGCAGACGAAGACTACTTGTCCTGTTTTTCTTCTTCGACGACTTCGAAATCAGCGTCGACAACATCCTCGTTTGAGCTGGATACGCCGGATGAATCCGCCGCAGAATCTGAACTGTCCGAGGATTCGTCGCCCGCTGGAGCATCGGCTTGGGGGTCACAAGTATTGGAGGTATCGGCTGAGGCAGAGCTATGAATTTCCTCACCGACCTTGGTGAGCGATTTAACCGGCTCAGAAAAGGTACCGGAATCGGATCACG
>CAJWSN010000022.1 GCA_913046175.1 uncultured Opitutia bacterium | reverse complement strand
TATGGATCGCTAATTGAAAAGGATTCAGGAATTGTTTCCTGATCAATTTCAGCAATTTGAAGAGACCATCTACGAGGAGGGCCAAAGACGTGTCTTGGTACGGGAAGTCCGCCAGTTTGGGGAGTTGATTTTGGGTGAGAGATTTTGCGGGGAGCCTGATGGTTCGATTGCGGCGGAGTTGTTGTCGAAGGAAATTCAGTCGGGTCGACTTTCCCTGAAAAAGTGGGATGACGAGGTTGAGCAATGGATTCAAAGGGTTGGATTTTTGGCTATGCACTGTCCTGTTTATGGTTTTTCGCCCATCGATGAAGAGGCCCGATCCATTTTGCTTCAACAGTTGTGCCTGGATGCATTTTCCTACCGAGAAGTCAAATCGCGTGAGGTTTGGCCTGTACTCAAAGGCTGGTTGGCTTCGGGGATGGAGCCGGTGCTCGACAATTTGGCCCCTGTACACATAGAGGTTCCTGGTCGGCGCAAACCGGTTCCAATTCGCTACAAGGGCGAAGATGCCAGGGTTTCAATGACCGTGCAGGAATTGATGGGGATCAAACTCCATCCTACATTGGCCAATGGCAATTATATCCTGCCGATTGAGGTGCTTGCACCCAATCGGAGACCTGTCCAGGTCACCACGGACCTTATTGGTTTCTGGAGAGACTCCTATCCTGACATCCGTAGACAATTCCGGGGCAGATATCCAAAGCATCACTGGCCTGAGAACCCAGATTTTTCCTGAAAAGCGCTGGATTTACGGGCTTTTATCAGCGGGTAGAATCTTGTTGGAGAGTTCGTGCTGAATAGCTTGGACAGCAAAATTGAAATTGCGGATGAATGGCCCCTCAAAGAGACCTATGGCAATCATGGTCGCTCCTGGGTTTCTAAATCCCTTCAAGGTTGCCCGAAGACGGCCATTGGTGCTGTAACCCTGTTTTGGGAACCCGGGAAACTTTCCATCCAAGAGACGATTTGGCCAGTAACAGCGAAAGATATGCACGGTTTTTTCCTGATAATTGAATGTATAGGCCTCGAAAGGTACAGGCTCGGCCATGATTGGAATCTTGATGGCAACTTCCGTATGTTTTTTTACCAAACGGTAACCTCGCAGTTGGAGGCAGACTTCCGGGGTGTGGACCGCCAGTGCAAGAGGCGACCCGCTGCCTTGGGTCCACTGGCAGTAGAATCCAAGAAAGTCGATGCCGTTCTTTGATTTCCATATGGCAGAAGCGGCGTCATTATAGTGCAGTTGTGCACGGATTGCATCCGAAATTCTTTTTTGCTCGTAGAAGCGTGAGCTTTGTTGGAAATCTACTTTGATCGGTGTGTTTTCAGGGATGTTCTTTTCATTGTGCCAATACCAGAAGATACTGAAAAAAAGAGTGAAAAGAAGCCATCCACAAGTTAACCAAGCAAACTTCAGGGGATAAGGCTGGCGCAGGAATGCAAAACTGCCTTCAATGTTGTCATCAAAGGCGTCCATTCTTTCCACCTTGAAGACTTTGCAAAGGATGAGGACCAAAAGTATTAACAATAGGAATGCTCCGATGGATTCTGCAATTCCGATGGGGTCGTGCCATGTTGCCGCCATGTCTGTTCCCTTTTCAGCGCTAAGAAATGCGAGGAAGGCGGCACGCACAAGATTGAGAAAAAATGCGGAGGCGAATCCAGCCAAGAGAAGGATCAAGCGACTGATAATTCGCAGACGGAAGAAGTGACCGAGGAACAGTGCGACGACTATGGAGCTTTGAAGGCCACGGATGCCGCTACAGGCCTCATCCACCCCCACCGTGCAGGTGGCCAACCGGATCAAGTGTCCCTCCAGTTCTGCATCCCTGCCAATCAACAGCAGCATGTCTTTTACAATCAAACTTACATACTCCTGCAGCAACTGGGAGAAACTCAAATCCCATGCGAGGAGCCATGGAATGGCGGTAAACAGAAACAGCATTGGGAAAACAAGGAGTCTGACTCTGGCCCAACCACCACAAGAGTAGAACCAAGCCAAGGTGATTGCCGAGGATGCACAGAAAAACAGCCAGTTTATCAGTCGCCAATCTGGGTTTGCCCCCCGGATTAACCAAAGAGGGAAAAATGACAGGACAACTGGCAGCCCCACTATCCAGAGAATTCTGTAGTTGCCTGTCCCATGGCTAAGTTCAACCCTGCAATCTCTCCAGAGCAGAAACAGGGCCAGTGGCGCGGTGATCCATCCATAGGCATATTGTGGATTCAGACTCCATTCGGTTTGTACCTGCCATATTGCAAGTGCCCAACAACCCCCAACGGCCAAAAGCATGGGACTGGACTCCTTCCATGTTTGGATTCTTTCACCAGGGACGCAGGAGGCACCTGTTGCAATTTGCATGGGCTCTACAAGTTTTGCAGGCCCTCTCGTTCCGCCCGGGTCAACTTGGCTGTGGCCAGGCTTTCAAGAATGGTCTGCGCTTTCTTTCCATATCCGTTTTTTTCCAGCAGTTTGCTGTAAATCATTTTCCACCCAATACGACCCCTGTCCCAAGTTTCCTTGGGTTGTTCCTCAAGAATCTTCAAGGCGGCCTTCGGGTTTCCGGAACGCAAGTGCCCCAGTGCCATCAGGATTCGGTTCTCCAGTTTGTTTGGATTCGAAGTGTAGAGTGATTTGGCAATGAGGAAGGACTCGCCTGTGTTTCTGTTTGCGAGCAGATCGTAGTAAGCTTTTTTGGCCTGGAAATGTGAGATGTTTTTTCCTTCCTCATGAAGTTTTTCGTACCAAGTGCAGATTTCTGTTAAAGATGCCGAGGTGCTTTCATAAGTCAGGAGTTTCCTGAATGCGTAAGATTCCAGAACCGGATCGATTTCAATGATGCGGTGCAGCAGGTAAGTGAGCAAGTCGACATCCTGCGTCTTTTCCAAGTATTCGCAGGTTTTAAGCAGTGCGTCTCGGTTTTTCTTTACTTCTTGCAGCAAGCGATCCAATTGATCCAGAGCCTTTTTTTTCTCCCCAAGTCTGGCAAGTGCCCTGGCACGGAATACCATCCTGAAGTGATTGCTGATGGGGGCATTTTTGTTATTGGTTTCCTGTGCGAGAAGTTCCCAGCGATTAAGGTTTGCCAAGGCATCCAGACGGAGCGTGAACAGTTCGGGCAACAACAAGGAGAACTCAGGCATGAGATGGCGCTCCAGAGCCTCCCACTTCTTGATGCGGGCCAACCATCGGCAGAATATAAAGAGTTCGTTGGGGTTTGTGCCTGAAAGGTCGAATTCTCTTTCAATTGTTGCGATGATCTCGGGGCTACGATGGGGCGCAGCCCTATAATGAATGATCGCGGCCTGCAGTTTGTCCTCAAGTGAGGCCAAGGGATGGTTAAAGGTCTTTGCAAAGATATCCATTGCCTCTTTTTGCGTGTATCCACTGATACCAAAAAAGAATCGTATGGCCTCAATCCCTTCGCTTCCGGAATCCTCCGACATCTGGTAAAGCATTTTCTTGGCTTCTCCTATCAGGTTGGAATTCCCACTGCGGATTCCGAGTCTAACGAAGAGATATTTTGCTTGAGTATGAAATGCAGATTCATCTTTGGAAAGAATGGTTCGAATTTCACGTATGGCATTATCAATTTGGCCTCGAGCTTCAAAAGTCTTGGCTGACAATAAATAGTACTCCAATTCTTTGTTATGGCCTTCTGATTTGCTCAGGGTTGCCAACTGTGCCTCCGCAACTGGAAGATTCCCCGAGCGCATTGCCAAGCGGGCAAGCGCAATCTTGTCCTTCACAGTAGCCTTGGGATTTGCATTCAGTTTCTCATAATGCTTAAGGGCTTCCTGTAGATTGTGTTTCTCAAGTAGTTTTCCAAGCTGCCGTGCTATTTGCAGGTTTTCCGGTGCGAGCTTGTGAGCCGCCTTTGTTTTTTCTACTGCACTGACCAGATTCCCCACTTCTTCAAGTTGCAATGAAGATTCAGCATGTTTTTCTGCCAGCTTTCTCTTTAGGCGATTGTAAGTGGATGGTGCCCACCAAGGCGTTGTCGCAAGAATTACAATCACGAGAGCAAAGAAGCCCAAAGACCATTTCTTGGGTTTTATTGAGGTCACTTGACGGATTTTAGATCCTCTTCCACCATTTCGACAACCAAGTCCTCGAAGCTTTTTTTATGGGTCCAACCCAGAATCTTCTTTGCCTTGGATGCATCTCCCTGTAAAGCGGCAACCTCTGCTGGCCTGAATAACTTTGGGTCGGTTAGTACAAAATCCCGGTAATCAAGTCCAACATGTGCAAAGGCAGACTCGCAGAATTCTCGTACTGTATGGGTGACACCAGTAGCAATCACATAGTCATCGCCTTCTTCCTGTTGCAACATTAACCACATTGCCTTGATGTAGTCCGAAGCATGCCCCCAATCCCTTTTCGCATCCAAGTTTCCGAGGTGCAATTGATTGGCTTTACCTTTCTTTATTGCAGCGACATGGCTTGTGATCTTTCGGGTCACGAACTCAAAACCTCTCCGAGGGGACTCGTGGTTGAACAATATTCCCGAGGAGGTGTGTAATCCGTATGCTTCCCGGTAATTGCGGGTTAAGTGAAAGCCAGCCACCTTTGAGATTCCATAGGCTGACCTAGGGTGGAAAGGGGTTTCCTCAGTCTGTGGAACTTCTTTTACTTTTCCGAACATTTCACTGGAACCGGCAAAATAGAATCGTGCGTCAGGTGCGCATTGACGTACCGCAGAAAGCATGTAATGGGTGCCGTTCAGGTTGGTGTTTATTGTGGAGAATTCATCCTCGAATGAGTAACTGACAAAGCTTTGGGCGCCAAGATGGTAGATTTCATCTGGTGCAATCTTGCGCACAATGTCATACAAACTGGGATAGCTTTCCAGGGAACCCGGGTGTAGCTCTATGTCTGGCAGGATTTTTTTGAGCCTATGCAATCTATGGATGGGATCTTCGATAGAGGCACGCCTGACTAATCCGTGAACCTTGTACCCCTTTTCCAGCAATAATTCCGAGAGATAGGATCCGTCTTGTCCGGTGATTCCTGTGATGAGTGCGGTTTTGGACATATTGCCTGATAATCTAGCTGGAAGTTTGCAGCGGGTGAGCTGTTCCTGCGTCTACAAGCTCTTCCTTGATCACGACGCGGCAGTGTGCACCCAGAATCTCCAAAAGAACCTGAACCCTCTTCTTTTCAGGAAGCAGTTTTTCTATAGTGGCCTCTCTTCCGTCAAAGAGTTTGTGCAGGATTCTAACCGACTCACCGATGATCGGTTTGCGGTTTGGCATTGTCAGGAAATCTTCCAGCGTGACGGACTTTAGTTCTTCAATTATTGTAGGGTGGATTTCCACGGGTTCGAGCCCATGCTTTACAACGTAGGCGACCCCTTGTGCGTAGTGGACTGCCCGCATGGAGTCAACTGGATCAAAACTGGCGAATATATAACCTGGAAAGAGGGGCCGCTTGATTTGCTGCTGCCTGTCGCCCTTTTTTTTCAAGACAATTGTCTGTGGAAAAAAAACTTCCAGTCCCGGCAAGTGCTTCAAGTTTTCTGTCGCCAGGATTTCCATTCGGGGTTGGCACTTTAGGCAATACCATTTCCCTACATTGGTGGCTGGTCTTTTTACAGGCTGCTCCATTACCTCTTTGACGCTGGGAATGTTGTTGCAGTGTCTCTTGTTGGCAAGGGCAAAGCAGTTTTGCGTGCTGGATTTGGGAAATCCTCATTTTTTTTATCCGTACAGTTGCAGGCTTTGGCATTCTGTATTAATCTAACCCAATGGATTTTAAGCTCTCACTTGCGATTCGAAAGAGGTTGTTGATACGTGCACGGGGGCAATTTCCTTCCGGGAATTTGCCGTCCCTCACCAAGCGAACCCCCGCTTTCAGGCTTGACGATTTCTGTGTGGTTTGGCATAAGCTGCCTCCCCTTTATTTAATCCCAATTCCCCTCCCTCCCAGGAAGACTTGTTTTTGCGCCCCGGGCAAATGAATCATAAATCTCATGGTTTTTCTGTTCTGCACAGGCTTGTTTTATTGCTGTTCTGCCTGTGTTGGTTCTGGGTTTTGCTTGGCTTCTGGATAGCCTTTCGAGGCGAGCTTGAAGAATCCTCCAATCCGCTGATTTACTCTTTGGTCGGGTTTATGGGCATGCTGGTGGCGGTTCTTGGTAGCTTTCAGAAATACAGTGATTTCCTTGAGCTTGGAAGATGGGATCGGCTTAAGCGTGCCATCGTCTTTGCCAACCTTCAGGGATTGTTGGTGGCCTTCCTTTTGTTCATGACTTATTTCCTCGTCAGGGACCTGGCCATCAGTCGTGCATTTCTCTCTTTCTACATCCTTTCCCAGTGGGGATTGTTGATTTTGGTCAACTTCCTCCTTCCCGACTTGCTCCAATGGACCTTTCGCGATGATGCGCGTTCCCGACACACTTTACTTATCGGTACGGAGGAAACACTTCTGCCAGTTCGTGACTGGGTACTTGGGAACGTCTCCTCCGGTTTTAATATCACCGGGATTTATACTCCTGGCGGAGGCGGACGCAAGGAACTGCAACTTGAAGATCTCATGGCGGTGGATAATCTCGAAAAATACCTGGCGAGGTACAAGGTTTACCGTGTTGTTATCGTTCCTGGGCCACGTAGTGAATATTGGATTCGAAGTGTCATTGACCTTTGCCAGGCCAGAGGTTGTCGCATCCTCATGCACAACCCTTATGCCAGTTACTTCAATGTGCCCCTGGTTCCTGTCCTGGAGTCAGGCCAACCTTTCTTTTCCCTCCAAAATGAACCCTTGGAAAGTCCATTCAACCAAACGACCAAGCGGTTGTTTGACTTGTCGGTTAGTATTCCGGTCGTTGTCTTCGTGATGCCTGTCTTGACTTTGCTTATCTTTATTTTTCAGCGGATTCAGGCACCAGGGCCTGTTTTCTTTTCCCAAATGCGTGGGGGCAAGGGCGGTGAACCATTCAGGATTCTGAAATTCCGTTCAATGAAGCATTGCGAACCCTCTGAACGGGACGAGACCCAGGCTTCCATGGATGATGACCGCACCTATCCTTTTGGGCGGTTCATCCGCAAGTATAGCTTGGATGAATTTCCACAATTTATCAACGTGCTCAAGGGTGAAATGAGCTTGGTTGGACCAAGGCCCTACATGGTGGAACATGATAAGTTAATAGGAAAGGATTTCAGGGCCTACCGTGTCCGCCAGTTTGTGAAACCTGGAGTTACTGGCCCAGCCCAGTGTGCCGGATTGCGTGGGGAAGTGGTTTGTCCAGACTTGCTTCATGCACGTAATGAGATGGACTTTCATTACGTTGGCAATTGGTCATTGACCCTCGATCTTGAGATTGTCCTCAAGACAGCTGTTCAAGTGATTCTCCCACCGAAGACCGCCTATTGAATGGCTGGACTGTGGGTCAACTCCGTTTATTTGGGCCTTGAAGGAGGCAATAACAATTCTTGGGGTGGATTTTTTCCTTGGTTCTGCACGGGTCGCCATGGAACAAATTCTGCCGGGCGGTTTGCTTGTTGCACCCTCCGGTCCGGGATTGGCCAATGACTTGGTTGAGGATGCCTGCTATTTCGATGCATTGAGAGGTGCGGACTTGGTTTTGCCCGATAGTGGACTCATGGTTCTGCTCTGGAAATTGATTCGTGGCAGGGGTTCAAAAAAACTGAAGCGTGTTTCTGGGTTGGAATTCATGGACCTGCTTCTTCGTCATTCGAACCTGCGTGAACGTTTGGATGAAACATTTTGGGTCATGCCTTCGGAAAAGGAGAAGGTTGGCAATCTTCAATGGTTGCTGCATGAACACCAGATGAGGGTTTCTGAAGATGCCGCCTGTGTAGCACCACTCTACACAACCAAGGGTCCGGTTCAGGACGAGGCTCTTCTGGGCGTAATCCGTGAACGTTGCCCATCCATCATCTTCCTTAATATTGGTGGTGGTGTCCAAGAGAGGGTGGGCTATTACCTGAAGCAGAATCTTGATCCTTGTCCGGCTATTATTTGCTGCGGTGCCGCCATTGCTTTCCTTGCCGGGGGGCAAGTCCGGATTCCTCAATGGGCAGATCGCTTGAAGCTTGGCTGGCTTTTGCGGTGTCTTCATAATCCAAGAAACTTCATTCCACGATATTGGCGGGCAAAGTCCTTGATTCCACTGCTGCTTCGTTATCGTGAAAAAAGGCCGGATTTGCGTCAGGTGTCGGGAGACTCATTTTGATGAGGGTTGACAAGGGGTCTTGGATTTTTCGTTCTACCCCACGTTTTTCAATCGCATGAAAGTTTACCTTAACGGTGATTTTGTTCCAAAGGATGAGGCCCGGGTGTCGGTCTTTGACCATGGTGTTCTATACGGAGATGGCATTTTTGAGGGCATCCGTCTCTACGATGGCTGCGTCTTTAAACTGGACGAGCATCTGGAACGTCTTGAACTGTCAGCAAAGGCCATCCTTCTTGACCTCCCGATGAGTCGTGAGGAGCTTGCAGAAGCAGTTTGTGAAACTTGTCGGCAGAATGGCCTCTCAAACGGTTACATCCGTCTGCTTGTTACCCGCGGGGTCGGTCATCTTGGTCTTTCCCCGCGGGGTTGCGAAACTCCAACCGTGGTTATCATTGCAGGTGACATCCAACTTTATCCAAAGGAGTATTACGAGGAAGGTCTCAAAATTATCACCGTGCCCACCCGCCGGATTAGTCCAGCAGCGTTGCCTCCAATGGTCAAATCGCTCAATTATCTGAACAACATTTTAGCCAAGATAGAGGCGCAGCAAGTCGGTTTCCTTGAGGCTATAATGCTGAATGATGACGGCTTCGTTGCCGAGTGTACTGGTGACAATATCTTCATTTTGTTTAAGGATCGACTTATCACGACACCGACATCTTCGGGGGCGTTGCGAGGAATCACTCGTGATGTTGCCTGCAATATTGCCTCTGAAATGGAACTTGCAACAGAGATGGAGAACCTGACACGGTATGATCTCTGGAGTGCAGAAGAGTGTTTTCTCACTGGTACTGCAGCTGAAATCATACCCGTTGTGGAGGTAGACGGGCGCAAGGTTGGAAACGGAAAACCAGGTGATGTTACCAAGTCTTTTTTGAAGCGTTTCAAATCGAAGGTTTCCGTTGAGGGAAGGAAAATCTAGGAGTGCTTTTTGCACCCTATTTTCAATTGTAATCGGTTCTATTCCAGTTAAGAGCCCAAATTAAATTTGGTCTGGAAATTGCTCTCTCCATCGTATAAGTTGTAAAACAATTGAAAACATACTTCTGATAATTTGAAAATAGCATCTCCTTTCTTATGGCCAAGAACATCAAGTGCAATTCCTGCGATAATCCTGCCACGGTTCACTTGACCCAGATTGTCAACAACCAGATTCACAAGGTGGACCTTTGTGAGAAGTGTGCCAAGGACAAGGGCGTTGCCGACCCGGGAGGCTTCTCTATTTCCGACATGTTCTCTGGGGAGTTGGACAGTTCTCCAGGTAATGAGAATGAACTGACTTGTTCGGCCTGTGGTTTCACACATGCGGATTTTCGCAGGAATGGCCGTTTTGGCTGTGCCACTTGCTATTTGAGTTTTGAGACCATACTTGAAGAGACACTCGAAGGCATGCACTCAGGAACCCATCATCGAGGCAAGGTTCCTCAAGTCATGTTGGGGCGACTGAAAAACCAAGTGAAGATCGAGCGGGTTGAGCGTTCACTAAATGATGCCGTAGCAGCAGAGAATTACGAGGCGGCGGCACGGTTTCGTGATCAACTTTCCAGCCTTCGTGCTGAAGAGCAATCCCGTTCTTCCTTGCACTCTAATCAATGACTATTCCCTCACTCATCAAAGGAAAATCAGAGATTGTCCATGGAGGGGGCGGTCCCATTCCAATCGTGCTAAGTACTCGCATTCGTCTTGCGAGAAACCTGAGAGGCTTGCCATTTCCAGGTTGGGCCAAAGTGGCTCAGAAATGTGAAATTCTGGCGCACGCCAGTGACACTCTTGGTGATGTTCATTCTCTTAAATCCGCTAAATTTTTTAACATCGAGAAACTTTCGGATACGGAAAAGCATATTCTTGTGGAACGGCACTTGATCAGTCGCGAACTGTCTGAGTCCAATCACTCTGCCGGCGTACTTGTAGGGCGCAACCAGGCATGTTCAATCATGGTAAACGAGGAAGACCATCTGCGCATACAGTTACTGCGCAATGGATTTGAGCTGGATAAAGCCTGGAGATCCATTGACACACTGGATACCAAGATGGAGGGGCGGTTTGATTATGCGTTTTGTGATGAGTTGGGTTACCTCACTGCCTGTCCCACAAATTTGGGTACAGGCATGCGTGCTTCCGTCATGATGCATCTCCCTGGTCTCTTTATCTCCAACCAGATGGAACGGGTTATCCGTGCGGTCAACCAGTTGGGTATGGTTGTACGGGGGCTTTTTGGTGAGGGATCAGATGCGATTGGTAGCATTTTTCAAATTTCCAACCAACATACGCTTGGAGAGTCCGAGAAGGAAATTCTCGCGCGACTTTCCAAGGTGTTGTTGGAAATAGTCAAACATGAGTGCAACGCCCGATTATTGCTTGTGGAAAGCGACCGATTGAAGCTCATGGACAAGATTGGTCGTGGATTCGGGGTGCTTTGCAATAGTCATCTCTTAAATTCAAAAGAATCCATGAGCCTGCTTTCCCTGATGCGTTTTGCAGTCGATCTCGGGATGCTGCCAGAAGAGAATCGTGCCTTGATCGATCGTCTCTTTATGGAAAGTCAACCGGGGCATGTCCAAATTCGGTTGACCGGTGATTCAGGTTCTGGTGAACGGGACTTCTATCGGGCGAGTCTGTTACGAAAAGCATTCTCCGGATTACCCGAATTAAATTTTGACATACTGCTTGACCAGGATTTCGTTAAATTGTTTCCCGAAGGTTTATGAATAATTTTACACCACGCGCACAACAGGTTCTTGCCTTGGCCAGGAAGGAATCAGATCGTTTCCACCATAACTACGTAGGCACGGAGCACTTGCTTCTTGGATTGATCCACTTGGGTCAGGGTGTTGCGGTGAACGTGCTACAAAAGATGGGCCTCGACCTTGAGAGTGTTCGCAACGAGGTTGAGAAGCAGGTAGCATCCACCGGTACGGATGCCAAGCCAACAGGCAACATCCCTTATACACCTCGTGTAAAGAAAGTTCTCGCATTGGCCACAAAGGAGGCCAAGACGTTAAACCACAGCTACGTGGGTACTGAACACATCCTTTTGGGGCTTCTCCGGGAGGGGGAGGGTGTGGCCTCCACAGTTTTGCGCTCCCTCAATATCGACATTGACCGCTGTCGAACAGAAATCCTTTCAGAGTTGGACCCCAATTTTGCTGCTGAGGGGGAAACGGCTTCCATCGGAGGGCCGGGGGAGGATAAAAAGGACATGAAGACCCCGGCGCTTAAGACATTCGGACGTGACTTGACGGAACTTGCCAGGAAGGGGGAAATGGACCCGGTAATCGGTCGCAAGGACGAGATCCGCCGGGTGATACAAATTCTTTGTCGACGTACAAAGAACAACCCTGTGCTGATTGGGGAGGCAGGGGTAGGGAAGACTGCCATCGTCGAAGGACTTGCGCAGGAGATTGCCTCGGGTCTGGTTCCGGAAATCCTTCTGGGCAAGAGGGTTGTTACCCTTGACCTTGCCCTCATGGTCGCGGGCACCAAGTATCGCGGTCAGTTTGAGGAGCGAATCAAGGCCGTCATGGATGAAATCCGGCGATCCAAGAATATCATCCTCTTCATTGATGAACTGCACACAATTGTGGGTGCAGGTGCTGCAGAGGGCGCCATGGATGCCTCCAATATTTTCAAACCCGCCTTGAGCCGTGGCGAAATGCAATGTATCGGCGCAACGACCTTGGCAGAGCATCGAAAAT
>CAJWSN010000021.1 GCA_913046175.1 uncultured Opitutia bacterium | reverse complement strand
GCCGGGGTCAATAATGGCAATGGTGGGGGCGGCCATAGGCTACGAGGGTTAAAAACTAGGTCAGCAACCCCTTGGTCGAAGGCAGTTGTCCGCCTTGGCGAGGATCAATGCGGGTGGCACGATCCAATGCCCGGGCAAAAGCCTTAAAGATGGCCTCCACAATGTGATGCGGTTCCTGGCCATACTCGAGCTGGACATGAAGGTTGGCACCACACTCGTTGGCAAAAGCCTGAAAGAACTCCTTGACCAGACCAATATTGAAATCGCGAACCATGTAATTGCTGATCTCAACGTTGTAGACCAAATATGGCCGGTTGCTCAGGTCGAGGGCCACCTGGGCGAGAGCCTCGTCCATGGGAAGGAGAAAAAAACCGTAGCGTTCAATGCCGAGCTTGTCACCAAGCGCCTGTCGGACGGCTTGTCCAAGAACAATGCCAACATCCTCCACGGTATGGTGGTAGTCGACCTCAATGTCACCCTCGGCCTGCACATCAATGTCGAAAAGGCCATGACGGGCAAAGAGTTCAAGCATATGGTCGAAAAATGGTACACCCGTGCGTACTTGGGCCGTCCCCGTTCCATCCAGATTGATGGCGAAACGAATGTTCGTCTCATCTGTCTTGCGTTCGATTTCAGCTACACGTTCGCCGTCCATTGATCAATTGCCCGATTGAGGGTTTCCATTTGTGAATCAGTGCCAATAGTGACACGAAGGAAGGATTCCGTCAAAGGATGATTCGGAAAATAGCGCACAAGGATTTTTTGGGCCTTAAGGTATTGAAAAAGGGATGCCGCCACATCCGGACCCTTCCGACCTGTGGAATCTACGGGCTCGGTGAAAACAAAGTTGGCCTGACTGGGATAGGTAAACCAACCCCGTTGCTCCAATTCCCCAAAAAATCGGGAACGCGTTGCGAAAACCTTCCGGCGGGATGCTTCAAAATAATCAACATCCTCAACAGCAGCCTGCGCACCCGCCTGCGCCAGGCGATCAACATTGTAGACATCCCTCACCCCATGCAGGACCCGGATCAGGTCCGGGCTTCCGAGGCCATAGCCGACCCGTAATCCAGCCAAGGCATAGGATTTTGAAAAAGTCCGGGTGATGAAAAGCCTGGGGAATTCTGCCAGCAACTCCACTGCATTGGTTTCCGCAAAGTCCGCATAGGCCTCATCAACCACAAACAGCCCGGGGAATCCGGCAAGGATTTGGCGAAACATTTCATTGGAATACCCTGTCCCCGTGGGCGCATGGGGAGAGGCTAGAAAAAATATACCCGAGTCACAGCTGCAGATGCGATCGACTGGAAGATTAAAACCCCGCTCAAACTCAATGGTCTGGACTGGTGCAGCCTGAAGGCTGGCAAGGAAAGGATACAGCGAATAGGACGGCACGATGATCCCAATGCCCCGGTCTGGCCCACAGAAAGCACGGGCAAGGACGTTCAGGATATCATCCGAACCGTTGCCAAGGATGACCTGATCCGGACTTATCCCATGCTTTACGGCGATTGCTTCACGAAGAGATCGCCCGTCCGGGCTTGCATAAAGGCGCAATCCATCGACCTGTGATGCAATGACATCAGAAATGCGGGGACTGGGAGAATAGGGATTTTCATTCGTGTTGAGCTTGATCCACCCTGTTATGTCCGGTTGCTCTCCGGGAACATAACCCTCGTGAGCCAGGATGTGAGGCAGAATGGAGGACTGAAGGTCGGGGTCCATGATTTGAACCAAAAACTCAGCGTCCCGGAATGTCGGCGTAATGGACCTGACAAGTCTGTCTATTACCCCTGGCAGCCAAAGACCAGGGATTCTCGATCCTTGTGACTGTCATTCCAGTAATGAACTTGAAAAGGCAATCGAGTTCCATGCGTCAGGATAAACGAATTTCGAGAGAGTTGCCGTGCGCATCGAGTTTTTCCATGGCACTAAACATGCCCACTGTGTCTCGCGCATTTGGAATACTTGCAGCATCGTAACGGACGACGCTGGATCGACGAAGGAAATCCGTGGCTCGCAACCCGCTAAAGGCACGACCGGAAAACCCGGTTGGAAGCGTGTGGCTGGGACCAGCAGCAAAATCACCGAGGACCGTGGGGCTCAGGTGCCCCTGCAGGATGGCCCCGGCAGTGGTGATTGAGCTGGTAAGCCGGTCCAATTCCGTCTCATCAACCTGCAGCTCAAGGTGTTCCGGCGCAACAAGGTTGGCCACTTCAACAGCCTGATCAAGGCCATCGAGGAAAAAGACAACAAAATTGTTTTCCAGAATCTCATGGATGACTTTGCCGTGTGTGAGCTGGATGGACTGCTCCTTGATTGCGTCCTGGACAGCCCCCAGCATTGATTCCTCAGTCAGGGCGAGGAAAATGCGTTCCTTCCCGGAACCGTGTTCCGCCTGCGCAAGCAAATCTGCCGCGATAAAACTGGGATCCGCAGTGGAGTCGGCAATGATCATGACCTCGCTCGGGCCAGGCAGGAGATCCACTCCCACTTTGCCGAAAACCTGCCGCTTCGCCTCCATTACATAGGCATTTCCAGGGCCGAAGACCTTGTCAACCGGGGGGATCGTTGATGTTCCAAAGGCCAAGGCACCAATTGCCTGAACACCGCCCACCCGGTAGACTTCGTCCACGCCACAGAGCCGAAAGGTGGCCAGCAAGGGATCGGCAATACGACCGTCAGGCCCGGGAGGAGTTGTTGCCGCCATTTCCTTGACCCCGGCCAGCTTCCCAAGGACGCAGGTCATGACAACCGTTGAGACAAGTGGCACCTGTCCCCCCGGAATGTAACAACCCACCCTCCGGATCGGGTAATAAATTTCTCCAACCCTGGCACCGTGGTTATTCTCACCGGACCAGGATTGAGGGAGCGTCTTTTGGTGAAATTCACGAACATTGCTAATGGAGTCCAGAATGGCTGCCTCCTGGCACGGGTCCAGCGAGTCCAGAGCCGACTCCAGTTCCAGTGAAGAGACCCGAAAATTTTCCGCAGGTATATCGGCACCATCAAACTCGAGGGTGAACCTGCGGACTGCTTCATCGCCTTCATCCTTGATGGCAGACAGAACACTGGAAACCGTATCACGCACCTCTTCTGAATCCGCACTCTTTTCAAAATGCGCCTCCAGTTTGGATTGTAAGCCGGAAGATTCTCCCCTGATTATCAACATGTCACCTGGGTTGTTCAGGGAAATTAAAGAGTTCGTCCTTCATCACCTTGTTCACCTCAATGTGCTGAAAGTGGATGGTGTTAATGTGTTTCTCTTTAAGGTAGGACTCAACACTTTTGGAGAAACGGATTCCATCTGAAAAAATTTCCCCTCGTTGATAAACCAAGACCCCCCTTTCATCACGGGTTGCCAGAATTTTACCGGTTTCCAGGTCAATAAAACGTTCAAAAAACAAATTATTCCGATACTGAAACTTAAGTTTGTAGCATTCCTTGCCCTGGAGCTCGGTTTTCCCCTCGAAAATGATCTTTCCATTGCGATGTTCAGTACCTTTGAGGAAAAAAAGATTCTCGATTGTGTTCACGATGATCTTCTCCACCTGCTGTGGGTTTAAAATCCCAATCCTGGACTTGCCGGATGGCTTGTGCAGCATCTGGCGATAACCTTCCAGCCCATTGATTGCTGTAACAGTCAACACTTCATCCACCTCAATTTCCATTCGCTGATGATAAGGTTTCCTGAGGTAGAGCTTGAACAGCCCGTTTGCCTTGCCTGCAGGATCTACAATTCTGCCCTCGTAATAGAGCGACTTGATCGAGATAAGCTTTTTTTCCGGGCCAAAGGCCTTGCGGGCCAGGGCCAGTATGTTGCCTTGGTCATCCAGTGCCAGAAGTCCCGTGGTGGCCAATAGGGCAACAATCGATGTCAGGAACAATTTCATAAAAACAGGTATTGCCTGAAGGTTACAGATAACGCTCTTTCAGAGTAGGCAAAATATTTTGCCGGGTAAATCCTTTATTCCCACTCAATGGTGGCAGGGGGCTTCGAGCTGATGTCCAAAACCACACGGTTGACACCCTTGACCTCATTAATGATCCGGTTGGAAACAATCTGAAGGACATCATAAGGGATACGAGCCCAGTCAGCTGTCATGGCATCTGTACTTTCCACCAACCGTAAGGCAATCACGTTGTCGTAGGTACGTTCATCACCCATTACGCCAACAGTCCGCACTGGAAGAAACAGGCAAAAAGACTGCCAAAGCTTGTAATAAAGGTCAGCCTGAAACATCTCCTCCTCCAGGATGGCATCCGCCTCGCGCAAGACATCAAGGCGCTCAATGGTAACTTCCCCAATAACACGAACCCCCAGCCCAGGGCCAGGAAATGGCTGACGCCAGAGAACTTCCTTGGCGAGGCCCAACTCGGTTCCCAAAGCCCGAACCTCATCCTTAAAAAGCTCCCGCAGGGGCTCAAGCAGTTTCAGGTTCATCTTCTCAGGAAGTCCACCCACATTATGATGGCTCTTAATGACCGCAGAAGGATTTCCGGCAATGTTCACACTTTCAATCACATCCGGATAAAGGGTGCCCTGTCCAAGAAAATGAACTTCACCAATCTCATGGATGGCATCTTCAAAAACCTCGATAAACACACGCCCAATCGCCTTGCGCTTGATTTCCGGGTCTGTCACTCCAGCCAAGGCATCCAGGAAACGATCCGATGCCTCTGCAATTTTGAGCTTAAAGGTAAAGTTATCGCTGTATAGCTTCTCAACGTTGGCCCTCTCATTCTTTAGCAACAGGCCATTGTCGACAAATACACAGGTTAACTGGCTTCCAATCGCACGATGGACCAAGGCTGCTGCCACAGAGGAGTCAACTCCCCCACTAAGCCCAAGGATGACTCGTTTGTCACCGACCCTGTTCCTGATTTCATTTACAGATTTCTCAATATAACCGGACATCGTCCAGTTTTGTTCGCAGTGGCAAATCTTGAAGAGGAAATTCTCGAGGATTTCCCTCCCATGGTCCGTGTGGGAAACCTCGGGATGAAACTGCAGGCCAAAAAAACGTCGTTCCCGGTCTTCAATAGCAGCGAAATCTGAGTTCTCAGTTGCTGCCGACTGGATGAACCCTTCAGGCAGTTGATCAATTTTGTCCCCATGAGAATTCCACACGCGCGAGTCAGATGGAATCCCTGCAAAAAGAGGAGAGTTTGCAGCTTCAACTTTAAGCATCCCTCGACCATATTCGCGCCGATCGCTGTGTCTCACCGCACCGCCAAGCATGGTGGACATCAACTGAAGCCCGTAGCAGATGCCCAGTACCGGGACGCCAAGGTTGAAAATCTCCGGGTCGGGGCGGGGGGCATCCTCAGCCGTCACGCTGGCAGGCCCGCCCGAAAGAATCACTCCGGATACATTCTCATCGGCAAGTTTGGCCGCCGGGGTCGTGAAATGGTAAATCCTTGTAAGGACCTCAATCTCCCGAATCCGTCGGGCAATCACCTGAGTATATTGTGACCCAAAATCAAGTACCGCAATAATTGCCATGGCATTGACTCCCCACTAGAACCGAAGTTTCAAATTGCGATACCCACATCCCGGGCAATCACTTTCTTTGTCATCTTTGGCTCCACTATAAACATTTCCACACTTGATGCAGTAAAATAGAAAGCGACTGCGGCCTCTCTGGTAGAACTTGTTGTTCTGCCAGTCGTAGTAGCAACACAAAAAGGCAAACAAGAGCAGGACACCACCGATACAAACAAAGAAAATCCAATTTAAGGTCAGCACCGGGTTAGTCCCTGATGAGCCATGGGTTATTTCTCGGTGTCCCCGGGGTTTTCAGAATCAGCCTTGTCAGACTCCGGTTCTGTTTCATTGGAGTCCTCAGGTTGCGAATCATCTTCGGAGTCCACAACTTCTTCTTCCGCAGTAACCGGTTCCTCATTGACCTCCTCCTTGGCATCCACTTCCTCCACAGGTGCTCCCATGGCTTCAGGAGACTGTTCTTGAGAAACTTCTTCACCTTCGGTCTCCGATGACCGCTCTGCCTCAGAATCCCCGACTTCTGAATCGTCTTCAGCAGGGGTGTCTGCCTCAGAATCGGTGGCTTCCTCGGTTTCCACAACAGTCTGTTCCCCGGTATCCCCATCCTTTGCTTCTTCCTCAGGGGTCCCCTCCTGGGGTTGAATCTCGGGTTTGGATTTCTCAGAAGACGTTGAACCCTTCTTGGCCTTGGGCTTTCTCTTGCTGTAACCTTGATCGTCTGCTGGAACCAGCTCAATCAGGGCCATGTCAGCAGCATCCCCCCGTCGGGGAACAAGTTTGTAAATTCGGGTGTATCCGCCGGCACGATTTACAAATTCCTCGGCAAGCTCCTGAAAGAGGCGATTCACCGCATCCGAATCCCTAAGCCGGGATAATGCATGGGTTCGGTAGTTAAGCTTCTGAATCTTGTCCTCCGTGACATGCGCCTTTTTCGCCAACGTAATGACTTTCTCTACAAAAGGGCGAAGCGCCTTGGCCTTGGCAAGGGTGGTCTTGATTCGACGATTCCGAACGAGAGCTGAGGCCATATTTGCCATGAGGGCAAGCCGATGCTCTTTTTTTCGCCTGAGCTGGTGTCTGTGTTTTGCGTGCCGCATCGCAGGAATTCAATTAAGGAGAAAAGGTTTAGAAATCCTTGTTTGAAGGCTCAAGCAATCGCTCATCAATTTTCATGCCAAGGGAGAGACCAAGCTGCTCAAGCTTTGATTTTATCTCATTCAGGGATTTCTTCCCAAAGTTACGGTACTTGAGCATTTCCTGCTCCGTCTTCATGGCTAATTCACCCACCGTGGTAATGTTGGCGTTATTCAGGCAATTAGCCGCACGAACAGAAAGCTCGATTTCATTGACACTCATGTTGAGCAGGTTGCGAAGGCGGTTCTGCTCTTCACTGACTTCCTTGGCTTCGCTCTCAAATTCGATTTCGTCCGAGGAGACCTTGTCAAACACATCAAGGTGATGACGCAGAATCGCCGTGGCCTCCTTTAAGGCATCGTCCGGAGTAATGCGACCATCCGTCCAGATTTCCAGGATGAGTTTGTCGTAGTCAGTGATCTTGCCAACACGAGTGTTTTCAACAGTGTACTTGACACGGGTGACCGGACTGTAGAGCGAGTCGATCGCGATCACTCCAATGGCCTGATCTTCTTTCTTGTTGTCCTCCGCTACACAGAAGCCACGACCTACCGAAACCTCCATTTCGGCAAATATCCGCATTTTCTTGTCGAGCGTAAGGATAATCTGGTCCGGGTTAATGATTTCAACATCAGCTGACCCGTCAATATCCCCAGCAGTGACTTCCCCCGTCTTCTCGACATCCAAGGTTAGGGTGACAGTTTCACGCTGGTGACTGTTTATGAGGATTTTCTTCAGGTTCAGAACAACATCTGTCACATCCTCGCGGATATTTTCCATGCTCTGGAACTCATGCTGCGCACCGTCCATCTTAAAGGAGGAGATTGCAGCTCCATCAATGGAACTGAGGAGGATCCGGCGAAGGGAATTGCCGATTGTATGACCGTAACCGGACTCGAAAGGCTCCGCCTCAAAATGGGCGTAGGTATCCGTAGCGGTTTCGTCGATCTTGGTCAGTTTATTAGGAAGTTCAAATTTTCCGACTCTTTTTGCCATGATGTAATCCTGGATTGGTAATTATAATTGTTCCAAGGAGAGCCAGCCTAGCGGCTGTAGAATTCAACGATCAACTGCTCATTGACTCCTGTTTCAAGTTCTTCACGTTCAGGAAATCGATTAACAGTACCCCGCAGACCATCCGGGTCCAAGGCCAACCATGCAGGAAGGACACGGGCGGTACTTTCCTCCAGGCTCCGGGTAGCCAGTTGGCGGGAAGATGTCTTTTCCCGCACCTCGATGACATCCCCAGGGTCTACCTGATAACTGGGAATGTCAACTGCTTGACCATTAACCCGCACATGACCATGACCAACAAACTGTCGGGCAGAATTGCGGGTTTTGCCAAACCCAAGGCGATAGACCACATTATCAAGCCTGCATTCCAAAAGTCGCAGAAAAATTTCCCCGGTAACTCCCCGCTGATTCTTGGCCCTCTCAAAGGTTATACGAAACTGCTTCTCGGTGAGGCCATACATGTAACGAAGTTTTTGCTTCTCGTTCAAACCGATACCATATTCGCCAATTTTGCGACGAAGACGGGGGCCATGCTGACCGGGGGGGTATTTCTTCCGCTCGAAAGCCTTGTTCGGGGGGAAGATCGCCATGTTGAATCGGCGATTGATTCGGGTTGTGGGTCCTGTGTAACGAGCCATGTGTAGGTCAGTTTAAAGTGATAAAATAACAATAAAGTGCAGGAGAAAGGTCGAAGGGCTTTAGACGCGCCGACGCTTGGGCGGGCGGCACCCATTGTGAGGCACAGGGGTCACATCCACTATTGCAGTGATGGTGAATCCCAATGCTTGCAAGGCACGGACAGCAGAATCGCGTCCCATACCTGGCCCCCGAACCTTGACAATAACCTCCTTGAGCCCATGAGACATCGCGGTCCGGCCAGCGTCCTGAGTGACAATTTGTGCAGCGTAGGCGGTGGACTTGCGGGAACCCCTGAAATTACACTTGCCTGAACTGGACCAAGAGATGGTGTTCCCCTTCATGTCCGTAATGTTGACCTTGGTGTTGTTGAAACTGGCGGTTACGTGGACAATGCCATGAGTGATGTTCTTGCTTCCCTTGGCACGACGAATCTTGACCTCGGCAAGCTCGCTCTTGAGCAAGTCTTCGGCGGTTTCCTCCTTTTTTTCAGGTTTCTTCTCCTCGTCAGGTTCCTCAGCAGTTGCCTCCTTTTTCTTATTGGAGGACGGTTCTTCGGTGCCGTCTTTGCTAGAATCTGATGGAGCCTTTCCCTTGGATGCCTCTTCTTCAGCAGCAGCTTCCTCTTCAGTTGCCTCAGGTTCTGCTTCCCCTGAAGAATCATCAGCGGATGCTTCTTCTTCAGCAGCAGTTTCCTCTTCAGTTGCCTCGGGTTCTGTTTCCTCGGCACCCTCTTCCGGGTTTTGCGCGTCCTTGTCCTCGTCCATGGTCAATTAATATTGATTCAGCTTGCTGCCTTGCGTAACACGCCGATTGTTTTTCGGGAACCCTTCCGGGTGCGGGCATTGGTCCCGGTTCTCTGTCCACGGACAGGAAGCCCACGCTGATGGCGGAGACCTCGATAAGACTTGATAGCCTGAAGTCGTTTCATATTGGAAGTAATCTGCCGCCGTAAGTCCCCCTCCACGAGCCAAGGGTTTTCTGCTTCCTCACCCATTCGAGATGAAATGAGGTTGGCTAATTGGTTCAACTGCTCCTCGGAAAGATCCCGAACCCGGGTATCTGGATCAATACCTGACTCCTCCGTAATAATTTTAGCCCGATGGGGACCAATTCCATACACATAACGAAGACCAAACTCCAACTTCTTGTTGTTGGGGATTTCTACACCTAGCAAACGCGCCATCAGAAGGTTTTTTTGGGATTAAAAAAGATAAGGAATGGGGGAAAATATACAATCCTATGGGTTTGCAAAGCTAATTTTTGCAAAGAGTCAAAATTTCTGGTCCGTTCCGGCTTACATGAATGGTGTGCTCAAAATGAGCGGACATCTGTCGATCACGGGTCACAGCAGTCCAGCCATCCGGAAGGATTTCAACCTCGTGGCTGCCCATATTGACCATGGGTTCTATAGCCAGGGTCATGCCTTCACGAAGTTTAGGACCTGAAGTTTTTTTTCCGAAATTAGGAATTTGTGGTTCCTCATGCATTTCCTTGCCAACTCCATGACCAACAAAATTACGAACAACACTGAGATTTCGAGACTCGACAAAACGCTGAATGGCATGGGAAATCTGTCCCACTCGATTCCCCACCCGGGCAAAAGAAATCCCATGATGTAATGCTTCCCGCGTAGCTTGGACAAGAAACGCTGTTTCCACCGAGACCGGATCGACCACCACCGTACGGGCGTTGTCCCCAATGAATCCATTGTAACGCACCACGACATCCAATGAAACAATATCACCAGCCTGAATGGTCCGGCGAATACTGGCCACCCCGTGGACAATCTCTTCATTAATGGAGATGCAGGTATGGCAGGGAAAGACTTTTTGGCCGGATCGATAATTCAGGCAGGCACTTTCGGCACCCAAGGCATCAATCCGCTTGGATGCCATCTGATCCAACTCATAGGTTGTTATTCCAACACGAACCTGTCGAGCCATGTAATCAAGGACATCTGCAGCTACCCTACAAGCTTGTCGAATCTTGTCGATTTCCTTTCGATCCCTGACAATAACACTGGGCATATTTAAGTTCTGGGCAGGAAAAAAACTTACATGCAATCCATGCGGAAGAGCTTGGACGCAACGGGTACTTTAACCACTAACCATTGCGAAGGTTCAAGAAAAACGCGAGTATCCCCAGCACAAACATCACCACGGCCACAAAAAGCAGTGGCTTCCAAAGGGTCAAAGTCTCCTTGAAGGCATCCCCGTCAATACTTTGCTGCACTCGGCTCGTGCTGCGCCCACGAAGCTTGCCCTTCTTGAGAAAACCATCGTAGTGCCTTTGAAGCAGATGGGTTTCCACTTGGCGCATGGTATCTAGCATCACACCCACCGTTATGAGCATCCCGGTTCCGCCGAAGAAAGTGGCCACGATATAAGGAATTTTGGCGAGACTCAGAATGAGATCAGGGAAAACGGCAACAATCGTGAGGAAAACGGCACCCGCAAAGGTGAGCCGCGTCATCACATGATCCAGATATTCTGCGGTCGGAGTGCCCGGTCTAATTCCGGGAATATAACCACCATTTTTTTTCAGGTCATCAGCTATCTGCACCGGCTTGAACATAATGGAAACCCAGAAGTAGCTAAAGATTAGGATTAATCCACCATAAGTAATATAATAAAACCAGCCACCCCGCTGTAAAAAGTTCGCGATTGATTGAAAGATCTCCAGTCCTTGCCAGCTATAGAGTTGCTGGAAAATCTGTTGAGGGAACATCATGATTGCACTGGCAAAAATCGCCGGCATCACCCCGGAATAGTTGATTTTCAAGGGCAGGAAAGAACTCTGACCACTGTAAACTTTGCGGCCTACAACGCGCTTGGCGTACTGAATGGGAATTTTGCGCAGGGCCTGTGTCATCGCAACAATTCCCATCGTGACCACAAGGAGAAGAGCGAGCATTCCAATGACTTGGGGCCAAACCGAGAGGCTGGAAAATGTATTTTGCCCAAAGAAGTGTCTGTAGAAGGTTACACAAGCCCGGGGCAAATCCGCAATGATTCCTATTGTAATGAGGATGGAGATTCCGTTACCAATACCCCGCTGTGTAATCTGCTCCCCCAGCCACATCAGAATTACCGTACCGGTTGTAAGAAAAATGGTGGAGCGGATCAGGAACCACACCTGGTTGTCCTCATTGATAATCCGACCATATTGCTGAATGAAATCCTCCCCCTGACCGATAAGGCTTCCAGGGTTACTGCTCAGGGCCAGCAGTAAAAGTACCGACTGCACGATGCAAATCATGATCGTGAGATACCGGGTATACTGGCTGATCTTCTGACGTCCGACATCGCCTTCCTGCTGCAGTCGAGCAATCCAAGGAACAACTGCACCCGCAAGCTGCATGATAATCGAGGCGCTGATGTAGGGCATGATGCCCAGGGCAAAAACTGCTCCCTTTAGAAGAGCACCACCGGTAAACATATTATAAAAACCCAGCAGGGAACCTGAATTTCCACTTTGTTGGGCAAAGAAAGTCTCCAGCGGGGTGGAGTCAATTCCGGGGAGAGGTATGTTGGCCCCAACACGGGCCACAAAAATAAGTGCTGCGGTAAAGAAAATACGATTCCTCAGCTCAGGAATCTTAAGGCAGTTGGTAAAAGCGCTCAGCATGGAAGTTGGCTTCGTACTGCGGTAAAAAGGAAATATAGGTTGCCACTCGGCTTAGTCTGATTCCTGTTTTTCCTCTCCACCAGTTTCATCCTTTTCATTCTCAATCGAGGGTTCCTCGGATGCAATTTCTTCAACCGCAGGTTCCTCCGGGGAGGCTTCCGCATCAGCAGGGCTCTCCCC
>CAJWSN010000020.1 GCA_913046175.1 uncultured Opitutia bacterium | reverse complement strand
GACTCTGGGAATTATCAGTGCTGTCAGGATCGGAAACGGAGATTTGGTTTACATTCGCCTGGGAAAGAACGAGGGGGATGTCCTCACTCGTGGTTTGCGTAGTGAGTGGAATCGAATTTGCAGGCTCGTCGTTGATGGCATTGATCGTAAAGTCAATGGTTGCTGTGGTTGTTTCGGCCGCGCCATCAGTATTGCCGAGGTCGTTGATGGTCAGGCTGACTGTTTCCAAACCATTGTAATGCTCAGTTCCCTTGAAATTGAGGCCGCTCAAAGCAGTGTTAATGGATTGGGGATTTCCCTTGAGACTGACTGATGAGGAGCCATCCGATCCGCCCGAAATCAAATCAGCATCATGGGTTCCGAGCGTTAGGGTGCCATTTTGGGAGACAACCTGAAGGGTTACCTCCAGTTTATCCGCCTCAGTTACACCTGTATCGGAAACATCGGGGTCCTGTACCTGGATTTGATTTCCATTTGCACTGTCAAAGGTCTTGTTCGTATCCTCATCCACAGTTTGGGCAGTCGGAAAACTGGAAAAAGCCGGTGGATCGTTCTGGTTGACAACCGTGACAGTCATCGGCTGCAAGGTCGTTTCAGTACCGTCCCCGATTTGTATGATTACATTGTATACATTGTCACCATTCAAGTCACTGGGCCCCTCGAAATCCGGCGCAGTAATGAACGTCAGGGTGGCGGCCCCGGTGGCAGGGTCCGTACTGGTGGCAACCAAGCTGAATAATGCACCGTCATCACTGTTTGCCAGTGCAAAGGATAAGGTATCCCCGGTGTCATCATCCGAGACGGTGACTGAAGTCACGGCTGTCTGGTTCTCATTGGCGCTCAAGTCCGTTGATGCCAAGGTGACCTGGGGGGCATCATTAATGTCCGTAACGGTGATTGTGAAGGTGGTGGTGCCGGTTGCACTTGCTGAATCGGTTGCAGTAACATCCACCACATAGTCATTGCCGGTATCTGCATCCAGTGCATTTTCAAAGCTTGGGGCGCTGGCAAAGGCAAGCACCCCGGTGGCGGCATCAATGGTGAATAGTGCGGAATCACCGCCGGAAATGGAAAATTGCACCGAATCTCCCGCATCAGCATCCGTGGCAGTGATGGTAGCCACTGCGGTCTGGTTTTCAGTCATTGAAATCGCTGCGGTGTTGTCAATGGACGGCGCATCATTTACATCAGTCACGGTCACAGTGAGAGCAAGCGGAGAGGCTGTCGCCAAGGGGCTTCCGTTATTATCTGTGGCAGTGATTTCCACGAAGTAATCGTTTCCGCCAACAGCTGAACCAGAATTTTCAAAGTCCGGTGCCGCTGAAAAGGTCAGCACTCCTGTTGCGCCATCAATTTGAAACAGGGCTTGATCCACACCACCACTGACACTGTAGGTCAGCGTTTCAGCGGTGTCTTCGTCCGAAGCAGCGATGATGGCAATTGAGGTCTGGTTTTCCTCCACGGAATAGGTTGTGGTCGTGGTCGTGAATGTCGGGGTATCATTACCATCCGTCACGGTGACAGTAATGGCTTGGTCGCCGGTTAATCCTCCGCCATCAGTAACCCGGACAGTCACCTGATAGGTATTCAGTGAATCATCATCCTGGGCACTCTCAAAACTGGGTGCCGCCTTGAAAGAGAGGTTGCCATTGCCATCAATTTCAAAGAAAGCCTGGTCGGCCCCGCCAAAAATGGAATAGCTGTGTGTTTCCGTGGAATTCGTGTCATTAAGGTCAGGGTCAGCGACGGTGGCTTGTGCAACAAAAGTGCTGTTCTCCGTGATGCTGGTGTCTGTCAAGGTGAGGACGGGCGAGTCATTGACAGGAATAACCGTGATGCTAATCGTGTCCGTGTCCGTGTATTCCGTGGCAGATTGGCCCGGATCCGGATTGGTAAGGTCGTCGAGTCCATAATTTGCCTTGTCATTGGTTTCAATAATGATGGTTGCCGCACCATTGAAGTCCTCATCTCCCCCATTTGCCGCAGCCAGGTTGAAGGAGAGGGTATCCAAGGCCGTGTTGATGTTTGTCGGGGAACCCGTGAAGACCATGGTCGCATCGTCATCCCCGTCCCCAACTGTGAAGGCCAGGCCAGTCTTCGTGACAAGCGTGATGACCCCGGTTCCGGACAGGGCGGTTAAAGTTACTTGGATATCCGAACTGCCACCTGTATTTTCTTCCGCATCGTCTGTAATGGAAATCCCATTGCCGGATGCCGCGTTAAAGCTAAGGGAGCCGCCCTCAATTAAAGACTGGCCACCTGGGATTGTATTAATGGGCGTGGTATTGATGGCCTGAACATTTAAAGTCCAAAGAACGGTGGTTTCCATTGCCCCTCCCACGTTTAGGTTGTCCTGGTCGTTGACCACAATGGCGAGGGTATCTGTCCCATTAAAGGCAGTATTGGGACTGTAGACCAATCCATCGAGCGCCGTGGTGGCTGCACTGTAGGTTGCCTGGAAGATGATGGTGGTGTCATCGGTACCGTCACCTGTCGTCAAGGTAATGCCACTTATGTCGTCACCAAGGGTCAGTGTGCCCTGCCCTGCCTGAAGGGTCACCTGCATTTGCCCCGGATCGCCACCTCCACGAAGTTCATTTATCTGGCTTTCTGTCAGGGCACCATCATAAATACGAAAGTCATCCAGAGAGCCCTCAAAGAACCTCCCGGTCGTCCCATCATCTGTTCCGATCAAGAAGTTGGCCGTTGTATCTATCGTTGCCATGGTGTTCAAGTCTGAAACTGTGCCCAATAAATTAGTTTGCTGAACATAGGCTACGCCATCAACATAAGTGGTCAGTAATTTCTGGCTCCTGTTAAGAACCGTGGCAAAATGATGCCAATCAGTATCTACTCCTGTTTTGTAGGCCTCAGCCACATTGGTCCCATCGGCAACACGGGAGACAACGTAACCCTCTCCCCTGACAAACCCGGAAATTCCCTCGGTGGTAGCCGAAGTAAACGTATTTCCCTTGCTGTACATTAACATAGCAGTTGAAAGGGTGTCTATTTGATACCAGAAAGAAATGGAGTAGCTGCTATCTTCAGGCTTTAATGCAGCAGCGGCAGCATCCAGGATGCGTAAATAGTCTACCCCGCTGAACTGAAGGGCATTGTATTCCCGGGCATTCACGCTGTCAGTCCCGGATACCCACTTCGCACCAGACACCTCGCCAGTCTTGGTCAGAAGGTCTGCACTGAAGCCATTGCCGGAAGAGTCGGTCGCCACAGTACCACTTGTTTCATCCAATTGCAGCCAAAGAAGAAGCTGTGGCAGGCCGCTGCCGGAATAATCATCGTCATCTATTGTGATCTTGTTGTTATTCAGGCTGGAAAAGTCGAATCCGGAGGTGCCGTTGGCCCGTGTTTCATAGCCATCCACAGTGATTGAGCCAGCGGTGTCGGTTACATTCGCGGACGTGGTATCAATCGATATGGTTGGCGCATCGTTCACATCAATGACGGTTATTGAAAGGTTGACACTGTCCGTTTCCGAGGCGGCATCCCTGATTGTAACAGTAACCTCGTAAGTATTGTTCAGGTCAGCATCCGCCGGCGCCTCATAACTGGGCGCGGTAAGGAAGGTCAATTCACCAGTGGTTTGATCCAGGTTGAAAACACCCTGGTCCTCCCCGCTTAAAAGGTAGGATACGTTCGCGTCTGTAATGACCTCAAAGTCCGGGTCACTAAAATCAAGCGTTGTTATGGCTGAAGACCAATTTTCCTGTACACTGAATCCCGTGGTGCTTGGCTGGGTTATTGTGGGTGCTTCTTCTACGTTGACGATTGTAATGTCGATGGACTGATCAGTATTGTTGGTTCCATCACTGACTCGCACAGTTACTGAGTAAACATTGTTCGTGTCACTATCTAGAGCACTATCGTAGTCTGGCGCAGAGGCGAAAGTTAACACCCCGGTGGAACTGCCGATGGAAAAACGCGCCTGGTCATTACCCCCAGTGATACTGTAGGTCAAAGTTGCATTCTCTGGGTCGGTGGCCGTGACGGTCAGGGCGGAAGTATCGTCAGGATTACTCGTGGTTTTTTCAAGACGACTGATTGTGCTTGAACTGGTGAAGCTTGGTGACTCATTCACATCTTGGATTACTACAGTATAGGTTACGGTTGCCGTCTCTCCGTCCTTGTCGGTTGCCTTGAGAATTACCTCATAGGTATTGTCTGCATCAGAATCACTGGGCGCATCATAGTCAGGAGCAGCAGTAAATGCCAGATCAAAGGTTGTTGCATCATCCACATAGGTTAGCGTAAAACGACTGGAATCGTTCCCACCATTAATTTTAACATCATCTATGCCGGTGCCATCTGTATTGAGAACATCCCCTGCTGAAATTATTGCGGTAAGATTCTCATCCTGGGTCAACTGGTAGGGGGTCGCATTTAGAGCTCCGTAATCAAAAGATGGAACAGCGGCATGCGATCCACTGGCAAAAACCAAGCCCAAGGCGACAAACAGGCTGCGGAGAGGTTGCCTGCAGTCATGCCCTGTCAGGGTATGGCCATCTATCAAGCGGCGAGGTATCGGGGTTGCCCTCATCATTGCCTAAATGAAAAATGCAGCAACAGTAGCTACATAAAAGAAGGCTAAAACATACGGAAATAGCCAAGATGAGCAAGTTTAAAATGGATTAGCGAATCCGTCTTGCATCCACTGCAGAACAACGACAAGTCAGTTGTTGCCGGCAAGGGCCGACAAGGCTGCAAACACCCTGAAAAACAAGGCCGCATTAAGCTCGTCCTGCTTTTCCACTGGGGCACTGGGCCAATCCGGTGGTGTCAGCCGGGCCTCCCCTGCCCCACCGTATTCAATATCAACCAACCGGAACTGTGGAAATGTTACTCCAGAAAGGCGCCCCTGTGAATCGAGCTGAAAACGCAACCGATCCAGTTCGGGGGTTTGAACCCGGGGCACCAGCCATTCAAAGGTCCGGGTATTCTCCGCCTGAATTGGAGATAGTGGACATATGCCCAGTTTTCGTACTGAGTAATCAAAAAGCACCCGCAAACCTTCTGGAGTCGTAAGGAATGGAGAGTTCAAAATGCCCTTGTTGTTCTTTCTGGCTTGTTCGAATGAGGACTCAATGGATGCATCGGCAGAAATATAAAAAGTGCCGTCCGCCTTTTTTTGCAGTTGAATCTTTGGAGCCGGTATTGGCCCGGGCTTTGCAAAATGGTAGATTTTTCCCTCCTCCTTAAGGAACAAGGCGGATTCAGTCTTGCCCGTACGATACGCAAAAAGATGCCGGCCCTCTTCACTCACGGATATCTCCAGGTAGTTCTGCCTGCTCATCACACCCAGGTAAATAAGGTATTTACGGGGATTTGAACGGTTGCTCTCGAACTCGATGGTCGCCTGAAAAAGGTCCATGCCTTTCTGCATGGTCTGGATGAAAGTGTACAACCCTTCAACATGCAGTTTGGAGTTGCTCTCCAGGTGAAGGATGCCCTCGCCATAAGCCTTGGCCACTGTAGCCCATGGGCTTTGGGGGTGGGACTGGTAGAGATTCCCCAACACCTTCACTGCATCCGAATCCCTTTTTAGGGCAAATTGACAGAGAGCATGCCAGAAAAGAATCTGGGGAACGTTTCGATCAGCCGGTGGCAGCTTGGAAATAAACCCCATGGCCTCTTCAAATTTCCGCTGTCGCAAGGCATCTTCCGCATGAATGCGCAGGATTTCAGGTTCAGCCTGAACTTCTGCAGACAGACGATCCATGAAAATTCTTTTTAGGAAGAGCGCATCTTTGCCATCCTGAATGCCATGCAGACCTAAAACACGTTGTTTCAGGGACAGGTTTCTGTTCATGCATAGATCCAGCGTTTGGAGGAATGGTCCATCCTGGAATTCTATACGTTTAAGAGCCAGTTCCTGCCGTGCCATTGAGTTCAATTGCTTGTCCCCCGTAATTTGTGAAAAAGCAAAGCCTTTCAATAAAAGGGAGAAATCCCCGGCCAAATCCGGGTGGTGCCCAAAACGCTGCAGCCCAATCATGAAAACCTGGCAGAACTTTTCCGGCAACCCGGCATAGTTTGCCTTGAAATAATCTTCCGTCTGCTTGTTCAGGAAATTCCGGAATTCCTTGGCGTCCTCGAATGTGGAAAAAAGATAACCAGCCTGAAAACTACGAGGGTAAAGAAAAAGTAGTTTGGATCGCGCGGCCACAGCCTCCTCCTTTCGCCCGATACCCGCAGTAATCGTGTACAGGTCGAAGGCAACCCGGGGTGCGAAACGATCGGATGGATGATTTTCAAGAAAGCGTTTGGCTGAAGCCAGGTATTCCTCCACCCGTCCTGCAGGCACAAAGTCTTCCGGAATCGGTACCTGTGCCTGCATGGGGGACAAAACCGGAACACACACGCTGGCGCAATAAATGAACGCCGTCCTGTAGCCAGGGATTTTCATCCTTCACCGACCAGAGTGATCATTCCGTAAAAAGTTTCCATTCTCGTCCCATTCCGTCAGGCTCTGGCGCATCCCATCCTGCCAGACCGTCCGGGATTTGGGTTGTCCGTTTTGATACCACTCCTCAAAAACACCAACCAAGTGGTTTTTTTGAAAACGCCCTTCAAATTTTTTTATCCCATCCTCAAACCATCGACTTTCCACTCCATCTCTCATCCCGTTGACAAAGCTGACCTCCGTCGCCTGCTGCCCGTTTGGATAATAACTAACTGAAAGCCCTGTGAACAATTGCCCTTCCTGGTAAGCCAGATCTCCAGTCCCAGGAAATTCAAGGGTTGCAGAATCAACAACCGAAACAGTTGATACACTCCTTGATTCCCGACGATCGAGCTCAATCGGGTCCGAGCTCAAGTTCTTTGCTTTGAAATGAGTCGATTCTGGCGGTGTTTTGATTTCCATCAGGCTTTCTTCTTGGATGCCTGGACAACCTGACAGCAGAAGCCCCATGCATGGAGAGAGCCAAAAAGCCTTTGGGTGTTTTATGTTGATAAGAAATTTCACCTGCCATAGATATTCGATTTTGGGGCGGGAGTGGGTGCACGATGAATCTAAAAATGGTGCGGGCACTCGGGATCGAACCGAGGACGCAAGCTTGGAAGGCTCGAGTTTTACCACTAAACTATGCCCGCAAAAAGAGGGGGGTAATATGCAATTTGAGTTCTTAAACGTCAATCCTACATTGGCGGCATTTAAACAAGTTCTTGTCATCTCCCCCGCTGGAATGGAAAACTACTGCCTGCCCGAATGAAAAAAAACAAGGACGATTCAACATCAGCAAGAACGGGGCCCAAACAAATCCGCCGCAAGAACTGGAAGGAGGAGCGTCAGGTTCTTCGCGAAAGATGGGGCGAACAGGGGCGACAGATTCTTTCTGACAAAAAGAAAATTGAACGCATTCCCTGATTTTATTGGATGGGTCATATTTTCATTAATAAAATTGGTCGCTGTTTGCCAAAGTACGAAGTTCGTGCTATTTAATAATTGCTACGCATGCATATCAATCTGGTTTGTTAAGGAGGCGTTCCATACATCTTTTTATGTACAAGTTCACCAAGTGTTTTCTGGTCCGTGGTCTCTTTGGTTTGAGTTTGGTCTTGGCAGTTGAATTGTCTGCAAGTGCAACATTTCCTGATGGAATAACCAAGGGAATCAGCGAGGCACAGGTGACAGCCATTCTTGGATTTCCGGAAAGCACCATGGAACTCGGTTCCAGAAAAATTGTTCGGTACCGGCTTGCAGAACTCGTCTTTGAGGATGACAGGCTTCAAACTGGCTCATTCATCTCCGAGACCATGTGGGCACAGAGAGAAGTTGAGAAGGCCTCCCTGCGTCATGAGGCCCTTGAGCGGAGGAAACGCCAGGAAAAGGAGACCTTGGCGAAAGCAGAGCGATGGAGGGCGCATCAACTCACAGACCCCAATTTCCTCAAGTCCAGCCCGGAGTCCCGGCTGCGATACTGGCGCAGCCTGCAGGAATGGTGTCCACAACTGGATCTTTCAAATGAAATTGCAAAAAGCGCACGCGAAATGGAGGAGGCTCTCAGAAAAAAACACGATTCCCTGCAATTGGCGGCCCTTCAAAAAAAGGTAAACGCCTTGGAACAACGCACACGACAGGCAGAACAGCGCCTACAAAACAACAGGCGCGTTGTCACCAGCAACAGTAGGTTCCAGGCTTATTCCTTCTCCCCTCCCCTTCGCAATCAAATCCTGCTTCCCTATCAACAGCGAACCGGGTATTCCCACGGCCCAAATGGTTGTTGGACATTTCAATACCGCACCGGGTCCTGGTATCCTGTTCAGGCAGCCCGGCGAATCATTATTTTACCATAGTCTGCGGTACCCAGTCCTTGAGCAATTTGTGAAATTCATGCTCAAGAAAATCAACCAATTGCATTAAGGCCTCACTTGAAAAGGTATTTAGTGAAGCGCGAGCCAGACTGGTTCTGGCAGCCTGCAATTCTCGGCAGAAAAATTCTGCGACCTCCAAAAAAACATCATGCACAACCATTGTGCGAGAAACTGTTTCCCGAACCTGCCCCGGGGATTCTGCAAGCTTTCCAAGCAAGGCACGCAAATCGTCAACCCCGACTTGATCCCGAAGGAGCAGTGCTGGCAGCGTCAACTTCCCTGTGGCCAGGTCAGTCCCCAATGTTTTGCCAAGGGTTTCCTCCCGGCCGACAAAATCAGCGGCATCATCAAAAATTTGGTAGGCACGACCCAAATGCTTGCCAAACCCGGCCATTGCCTGAACGCGGGTCGTGTTTTCAGATTTGGCCACAATCGTTCCCAAAACGCAGGAGACACGAAACAATTCAGCAGTCTTGAGTTCTATAATCCGCAGGTATTCCCCGATTTCTAGGTTTAAATCTCCGCGCAGATGAACCTGGCGCGTTTCCCCTGCACAAACGGCCCGTGTCGCCTGGGAAACTTCACGGCACACTTCAGTTGTAGGAAAATCTGATGCAAGCCTCAATGCCTGCGCAAACAAGGCGTCTCCCAAGAGAACCGCAACGGAAGATCCGTGCTTGTGGTATATTGTAGGGCTTTTCCGACGAATCTCGGCACCATCCAGAATGTCATCATGCACAAGTGTCGCAACATGAACCATTTCGACGACAGCTGCAGCACGCACAAGCTCTTCCGAGAATATCCCGTCCGGTCCTACCCCTGAATAATAAACCAAAATTGGCCGCAAGCGACGTCCGCTGTTTTCAATTGCACTTCGAGCGATCTGGCGTATCTCAGGCTCAAAGGCACTTGCATGTTGTACAAGAAAATCATTGAGCGCATCCAAAAATTCCACGGGAATCCTCAAATGCGGAGAAACATCCCCGGTCGAGTGGGGGTCGGACAATACTGAATTCTTCAATGACATCTTAATCTTGCTGGATGCCCTGTAAATATAACAGAAACTGGTTGGAGGCGTGGATCAAGCCTGAGACGGCATGATGCCGTTAGGACAACAGGAAATCAGCGGGAGTCAAGACGGGCTGTTTGGTTCCTTGGCATTATTAGCGTGTGCAATCTTTTTAAGTAAACTTTGGCTGAATGACCTTCGTGGTAATTCCAGCAAAGCAGAAGGTGCCCTCCCTGGGGCAACACCCTGTTCTCCGGCAACGATTCGCATTGCGGTCCTGGGTGCGCTTATCCTGCTGGCCCTGGAAACCGCAGGGGAAAAAGTCACCGGACTGGACAAGGCCCAGTCAACAATCCAGGCGCATTTTCTCCTTGCCATGATCGCAGCATCTTTTCTTGAAGAGCTTGTCTTCCGCGGATACCTGTGCATTCAGGACAGGGGCCAAAAAATGCTGGTCACAAGCACCGTGGGGTTCTCGATTGTCTTCGCCTTGGCACATCCGTATCTGTGGACATTCCAAAAGGTTGATACCGGTTCATGGCTTGGGGGGGTTGCATTGCATTTGGATTCCAGCAAGGCGTGGTTTACAACCATCGCACTATTTTTGAAGTCCCTTTGGTTTTACCGGGTGCGTTTTGCTTCATGGAACCCCAGGCACTCGCTGCTGCCATGCATGGCAGCTCACTTGTCAATAAACCTGGGAGCCTTTGTTATCAAAGCTGTCCAAGGTCACGTAACCTTGTCCTGAAGTGCAAATGCACCTACAGCCATTCGAGAAAATTTGTGAATCTCCAACCGAGGAGAAAAGAAGCCCGCTTGGTTTAAAAAGGTTCGTGTAGGTTTACCACGACCGCTTCTTGTGACGATTTGCGTGTGCCCGCTTGCGTCGCTTATGCTTGTTCATTTTCAAACGACGCTTCTTTTTTAAATTTCCCATATCAATACATGCGTGGTGAAAGAAACTTCAGGACTTCGATGCAAGCGCCCGTGAAGCCTTGGATTTGAAACGGCGAGCTTTGTTTGCGTGAATAATTTTGCGCTTGGCCGCACGATCATAAGCCGAGATCGCCTCAGTCACCGCAGTCTTGGCAACGGATGTGTCATCACCATCCAAGGCTGCAGATACATTTTTACTGAGCGTTTTAAGGCGGCTTTTAACGCCTCTGTTGAGTAAGGTACGACCCACAGTTTTGCGGGCTTCTTTCTTTGCTGATTTTGTATTGGCCATTAAAAAAGAGGAAAGGAGGAAAATCTGGGTTTGGATAAGGTTGTCAATTGAAATAGATCGTTATTTTCCCATCTGCATAAGCCGGATTCTGTAACCAAGTCTAGCCTGATGATATTCATTCATCTACTGCAAAACAAATATTTAATTTAAAAGATAATTCAAATATTATTTTGGTGGATAACAATATTCTAGACTCCAAATACTATCATATATTCAGCGATGGTATTAGGGTGATGCTCCCCAAACACTTTGACCATTCATTGCTTCGATTATATTCACTTGATAATTTTGGTGTTCTGTTAACGCAAAATGAAACAATGCTGTATAATGGCTCAGTCTTGTACCCGGATAAAGGGATAATCTCTCCATATTTTTCAAATATGTACTATATCTTGATTGATAGGTTCCACAACAGTAAAGAAGATAGCGTAGAAACTCTGGATTTAGCAATTGATCGAAAGGTCAGCTTCCATGGCGGTGATCTGGTAGGAATTTCTAAAAAAGTAAACAATGGTTACTTTAATAGACTCGGTATCAGCGATATAATGTTATCTCCCATATTTTCAAATTCAATGAATTCATATCGAAGCGACATCCCGCCTTACAGGAAGCACATGGGGTTTGATGGTTCTTGGCCAATAGCATCTAGATCAATAGACCTAAGGTTTGGGGATAGTACAGATTTAGAGTCATTAATCCTTGATTCACATCAACACGGGCTAGGAATTCACCTTGATTATATTTTAGGGGTCGTCCATTCTGAGCATCAATATGTAGAGCAGTATCCAAACTGGTTATCTCAGAACTATGCTCAAAACAGAGGCTTTCTATTTAGTTTAGATCTATCCAATAAATCTGTTATGAAGCAAATTTCATCGGACATTATATATTGGATGAGTAATTATAACTTTGATGGTATCCATTACAGCTCTACTGAGAATTCTAAACATGAATTCTGGAGCTACCTTAACAAAAGTATATATTCAGAAATTGATAGAGCAGATCAGATAATAGAGCAAGAAAACTCTAAATATAATCTATGGCTTTATAGCAAAGGTCGAGATCATTTCTCAGGAATTAATTCTAGCTTCAAAGAGCTTAATAAGCATATCAAATTAAATATTAAGGATACTGGGCCTATAAACTTACTATGGACATCAACTACAACGAAGGACGGCCCTAAGTTTATTTCGATAGCAGATGGGCATATTGCGAATGAGAAAGCTCAAGAACACGAAATTTTTGTTAATTATCCAAATAAAGTTCATAATAAATCAAGCTATGATAGATTATTTATGTTTCATGTTATGAATAATTCTTTACCAGGTGTCCCAATGATTTTTCAAGGTGATGAATATGGGCAAATAGGTATAGGGCAATCAGATTCAAAACGAGATATCAAGTTTAAAAAAGAGTTAAATTCAGTTGAGCTAAAACTAAAAAACAAAGTTTCTCAACTTAATCGATTAAGGTTAGAATATCCATCTCTATCAGTGGGAGATTTCTATGTCCTTAAAGAAGGCCCTGATTATACAGTTTGGCTTAAATC
>CAJWSN010000019.1 GCA_913046175.1 uncultured Opitutia bacterium | reverse complement strand
CCTTCGGCTCCAGACTTGGAACAGCATGAGGGTGCTGGACTTCCTGTCGAGCCTACCCAAGGTTGATCCGAAACGAATCGGAACGACGGGCTGTTCGGGGGGAGGCACGCAGAGCTTTGTGCTGTCGGCCTTGGACGAAAGGGTCGCCGTCTCCGTCCCCGTTTGTCAGGTTTCCGCCCATTTCTTCGGAGGTTGCGTATGCGAGAGCGGCATGCCCATCCACTGGAGCGCGAAACACAAGACCAATAACGCCGAAATCGCCGCATTGGCAGCTCCTCGGCCGCAGTTGATTGTTTCCAACGGGAGGGACTGGACGCAGAAAACCCCGGAGAACGAGTTTCCCTTCATTCGCCACGTCTACGGTCTCTATGGAGCTGCGGATCACGTAGAGAACGCCCATTTCAAGGAGGAAGGCCATGACTACGGCGCGTCCAAGCGGATGGCAGCCTATCCGTTCCTCGCCAAGCATCTCAAGCTAGACATCTCGCGCGTCACGGGAAAGGACGGCAAAGTGGATGAATCCTTCGTGGTACCGGAATCCGAAAAGGAAATGATGGTTTTCAAGGGTAAATACCCCGATAACGCCGTGCCTGCCAACACCCCTCTTCCTTGATTGCCGAATCCAAGAAGGGAAAGAGCAATATGGAGGTTTCGGACGGTCTCGCCCAAGACAGCAAATTTACACGAACGAAAAGACCTTCCCCCTTCGTTTATGGTACGGAGACCAAAGGTAAAGCCGATGGATGACTGCACTTTCAGGAGGATTCCGCACACCCGAGCCCCTGTCCACGGGTTCCGGCGACAACCCCAAGAAAGTTCACCAACAATCCTGGGGTCGAACTTGTCAGGTGGGGAGAACGCCGCTGATGCGGTAGTTGTGGTCCAGCACTAGTTCATCGCCCGACTCGAGGGTCCCGCCGGTGAGCAACTTGCGAAACTCCTGAGTGAAGTCCTGTCCCCCCGCCCAACCGAGTTCCCTGAAACGGTACGCCTTCGCATGCAGGGTCATCGCGATGGCAAGGCAGAGTTAATACTAAAAGGATAGCTTTCACTAGGTCGCCACGGTTCCCCAAGGTTTTTTTCAATTTTCAAATTTGGACGTGCCGCCATACATCCTTCTCCTCAACTTGACCGGTCCAAAAGAGATGGAAAGAGTCACCAAGGCTGAGAAGCTTGGGATGAGTCGGATAGACTTCTTCGGTTCGAACCTGAACCGCCTTTATGGAATCCGATATTTGATCCTTGCTCTTAAGGTAAAAGAGCTTGTTGCCCTCGG
Organism: uncultured Opitutia bacterium; assembly: GCA_913046175.1. GTDB lineage: Bacteria > Verrucomicrobiota > Verrucomicrobiia > Opitutales > JABJCN01 > JABJCN01. Next base: position 11,467 of record CAJWSN010000019.1, on the reverse strand, counting down.
AGGTTTGCCGGATCCAGGCAATTGCGGTTTGCCCGCTTTCCGAAACCGCAATGTCGGGCAAAGTGCATTCCACTCCACCAATCCTCACAGGTTCCTGCCAAGTGCTGTCTTTGGATTTCCGGGAAAGATAATAAAGCCCTGCATCGCCCTGTTTCCCTGTCCAAACTACGGCATGGAGCTGGGTGCTTCCATCCTTTTCCTCAATGGCAAGCCCACCGCCCACGTGTACGCATGCATCGATATTCCAATCGAAATCACCGACGGCTCCACCTTGTTTCCACGATTTTCCATAATCTGTGGAAAAGGCCCAACCCATGTCTCTGGGTGATTTGTCCCTGTACAAGGCATGCAAATGGCCTGAACTGCTGGCTTTGATGACGTTCCAGCAACAATCGCAGACCTTGGCGTCCACCGTACTGTTTTTTTCCCACTTGCGGGTGCGACTATCATACTTCGCGGAATACAATCCCTTGTCTTCGCCAGAGCGCTTGTCCAGCCAGACGGCATGGAAGTTTCCCGTGTCGTCGGCGGTCAAATCAATGAAGGCATGATCTCCGTCCGAGCCCACGTCCGAGGGGTCTCCCGCGTTACGCCAGGATTTTCCGCCATCCGATGAAAGGGCGGAGGACAACGGCCCACGACCCATGAAGCCAGAGCCATGCTGCATCCAGACCGAGAGAATCCGGTTGCCGGACGCCGCTACCTGAAAGTCGGTCCCCCTGCCGCGGGCGTAGGCGGGAGCGCTCGAAGTGTCAATTCGATGATAAGGTTTCCATGATTTTCCATGATCGGTCGAGCACGTGTAAATCAGCCCGGCATTCTCTTGATCCTCCTTTGTCGTGGCGAGCAAGAGATGGATTTTCCCATCATCCGCATAAACGTCCAAGCTTTTGACGCTCCCTGACAGGTCGTCGCCTATTGGAATGGACGCGCACCCGAACGACAAGGTTACTGCCAGCAGACAGCCAATGGCGCCGAAGCGCTCCTTGGAATTCAGAAACTCCATTTGGCGTCCAGGAAGAAAGTACGCTGGGGAAAGGGATGGCTCATCCAATATTCTTCGTCGAATACGTTGTCAATGCCCGCGCTCAGCAAAAGACCGTCCCTCGGTTCGTAGGATGTCTTCAGATCCCATACGTTAAAACTGCTGATTCCCCGATAGGTGTTGTGGTTGGTATCCGAGTTGTCCAGGTCATTGAAAGAGCCGTCCGCATGCCTGAAGCCGACGGAGGCGTCCCACTTTGAAGACAAATGGTAGGTTGCCAGCAGGTTGATTCGCCACTGCGGAACCCTTGGTATTTCATTCCCCACGATGGATGGATCCACGGAGTTTTTCCGGATCTCGGTATCGTTGTAACTGGCGTTGAAAGAAAGGTCCAGTGCATCGGAAAAAACACCATCTTTCTGGATGCTAAACTCAACCCCCTGAGTCAAAACCTCGTCGATATTCACAAACGTCGTCATGGGTTTGCCGGAAGTCGTATCGGCAGTTTGGCGGAAAATCGTGTCAGTTTCATCGTTGTGAAAGAAAGCCAGGCGCATCATGCCATCCTCCAACAAACGCTCGAAAATCAAGGTCTTGGCAAAAACCTCAGCGGGATTGAGGGTGGGGTTGTTGATCACAGTACTCCGGGTGTCTGGGTCGCCTACGAACAACTCGCTGACCAACGGGTAGCGAACAGCTTTGGCCAAGGAAAGCCTTACGTCCCAGTTTTCATCAGGCTTGTAGGCCAATGAGAATTTCGGGGAAATGTCCTCCCCCTCTCGAACAGGGTGATGGTAAGTAGTGCCACTTCGATAGTCCTTGCCCTCCGTAGCCCGCCAGTATTCGGCTCGGGCCCCGAAGGTAACGGTCCACTCCTCGGTAAGGTCATAATCAGCCTGGGCGTAAATTGCAGGTGTGGCGGTTTTCCCTCCGTCTCCATTTCGTCTCGAACCATCCACCAGACCATTGGCGAAGTCCGTTGAGGAGAATTCATCCACGTTGTACTCGAACTTACTGTAATGCACGCCCGCGAAAACCCTCAATCTCTTGTTTTCCAAAAATTCATCCCAGCCTATCTTGAAGTCATAGCTGAACCAACCGGTATCCTCCAAATCCTGAACTCTGCCCGAGCCGTCAAACGAGGGATCCGCCGGATTTTCATCCGAGGCAAGGGTCCTGTCCTTTAAGATTCCATAGTAGGTGAAATAGGTTTGGAAGTCCCAGTCGTTGTCCAAACGCCCCTCGAGGGTGGAACCGAAAAGAAGATTCTCACGATCGCGTTGCCGAATCCGCCAATCACTGCTCTTGGTATTGACGGTCAGGCCATCGTACTGGATATCCCCGCTCCAAACCGTATTGCCGGAACCATCCCTCAAATAGTTATCCACACGCTTTGTGTCGTCGCGGGTATTCCATAAGCCAACGGTAAACTGACCCCGTATTTCATTGGAAAAATCATAAGCCCCCTTGAACTTGAAGAGGTCTTGTCGGGTTTCGTTGAAGCTGACGGCGCCTAGGACGGCCCGGTTGAGATTGCCCGGGTCGAGGTCTTGGATAACCCCGGTAACCGCGGTTTCAGTGCCATCCGCAACCCCCGGGGAGACTTTGCGCACAAAGCTCTGTGGATGGGAGTCATTCTCCAGCCTTTGGTAAAACCCGTAGTAACTGAATTTGCCGGAACGATTGCCAAATGAAGCAAAACCCTTGTAACCATTGAATTGATCGTCCGTACTGTACGATTTGTAACTCTGGGAGAAATAGGAAGCCCTTACCACGTACTCTTTCTCAATGGGCATCTTGGTGAAATAATTGACCACACCATTCATGGCATTTCCACTGTATTGCGCTGAATAAGGTCCATAATAAACCTCAACGGAATACACCTCATCGGGGGAAATGATCTGCCACTTCGGGGATCCGTTCCAGCGGTTGAAGAGCAAGTCCGTCAAATTCACACCATCCGCAAAAACCAGGGTTCGGGCATTCTGGAAGACACTGTTTCCCCGGATGGACAATACCCCGTTTTGATCACCGATGAAGCGCTTCCGGACATTGATGTTGGGCGAATACTTGAGGGCGTCCTCGGGATTTATGAAATTGATCTTCTCGAAATCCGTTTCATCCAGTTTTATGCTCACGGTGGGCATACCTAAATCCACGGGATTCTGCTGAGAAGTCGCTTCGAACGCTGGTAGTTCCTTGATCTTTTGATCGGCATTTTCTCCACCTTGGGAATAGCTATCGGGTGCAATTGCACAAATTGAGTAAAGATAGGTTATAATAAGGGGTGCTTTGAGCTTCATTGTGGTTTTAAATTTTAATAAAATTTCACATCGTTTTGAAAAGATTCTAGTTGGTACAATTGTATCCTTTCAAGAATTGGAAAAAGACAATAAAGGTTAACCAACATACGAGACTCGCCGAAATCCGATCGTCGAAGCTGGTTAAAAAAACATTTAGTACATATAGAAATGTACGCTCAATCAAATTTAGGAGGAGGGATTGATTCCCAATCAATTGGTAATGGTGGAATAAAGTGAATTACAAGGAAAAGAAAATTACAGCACGGGATTAAGAATTTTGTCGGGAATGAGGCAAGGAAAAATAATGGTGGTTAGATAACAATTATCTCCTTAACTTTGTTGATCACTTACTGGATATTTTAGACCCTACTCTCGTTACGATTACATTATTTGCTTAATGCAATACACGACTCATCGTTGCGTTTATGTAGTCTGCTGCTTATTTTCTAATGGTGGGCCGTACTGGATTCGAACCAGTGACCTCTTGCGTGTCGAGCAAGCGCTCTAACCAACTGAGCTAACGGCCCCCTGACTACTCCGGTAAAAGGGTCAAAGGAATGTTGCTTTTCATTTGAAAGGCAAGGCGAAAGGAAAACAAAATCCCTTTGTCTCGGGTTCCAAGAATAAGATACGGATGAATCCAACTGGATGCGACCGGGGTCTCCTGGATAACTTATTTTTTCTGCGTCTTTGCCCAGCTGTCGCGCAGCGGGACAGTCCGGTTCAGTACAAGTTTTCCAGGGGTGGAGTCAGGATCAACGCAGAAGTAACCGGTGCGTTCAAACTGGCAGCGGTAGCCGGGTTCAGCCACTGAGGCCAGGTGGGGCTCGATGCGGGCCTCGACGGTCTGTAGGGAATTCGGGTTCAGGAACTCCTTGAAATCCTTTTCCTTGTCGCCGTCCGGTTTTTCCACGGTAAAGAGCCGATCATAGAGGTGAACCTCGGCGGGCAGGGATTTATCGGCGGAAACCCAGTGGATTGTGCCCTTCACTTTGCGGCCATCCGGTGCATCGCCACCCCGTGTCTCGGGATCATAGGTGCAATGAATCTCAGTAATGCTTCCATCTGCATCCTTGACCACATCCTGACAGGTCAGGAAGTAGGCCCAGCGAAAACGAACCTCGCGCCCGATGCCCAGGCGAAAAAACTTGCGAGGAGGATCCTCCATGAAGTCGGAACGCTCGATGAATAGTTCCCGTGTGAAGGGAACCTTGCGAGTACCAGCGGATTCATCCTCGGGATTGTTGACGGCGTCGATCTCCTCAACCTGGTCCTCCGGGTAGTTTGTGATGACAACCTTGAGGGGATCCAGTACCGCCATGACTCTCGGGGCAACTTTGTTGAGATGACTTCTTACACAGTGCTCAAGCAGTGCAATATCCGTGAGGCTGTTGTATTTGGTGACTCCAATGGTTTCACAAAAGCTATGAATGGATTCCGGGGTGTATCCACGTCGGCGCAAACCGGATATGGTGGGCATCCTGGGATCGTCCCAACCCTTGACAAGGTTCTCCTCTACAAGCTGTAGGAGTTTGCGCTTGCTCATTACGGTATAACCAAGGTTCAAACGAGCGAATTCATACTGTCTGGACCGAAAGGTTTCGAGGTTATCCAGAACCCAGTCATAAAGTGGGCGATGAACCTCGAATTCTAGGGTACAAATTGAGTGTGTGACTCCCTCAATTGAATCCTCGAGGCAGTGGGCATAATCATACATCGGGTAAATGCACCACTTGTCACCAGTTTTGTAGTGATGAGCGTGCTTGATTCGGTAAATTGCCGGATCACGCATATGCATGTTGGGTGATGCCATGTCTATCTTGGCCCGAAGGGTTTTTTCTCCGTCTAGATAATCACCATTTTTCATGTTCTCAAACAAGGTGACATTCTCCTCGATTGTACGGTCTCTATATGGACTGTTTGTTCCAGGTTCTGTTGGAGTTCCTCGGTAGGCTTTAAGCTCACTCAAAGACAAGTCGCAGACATAGGCTTTTCCCTGTTGAATAAGATCAATGGCAAAGCCATACATTTGGTCAAAATATTGAGATGCAAATAGTGCCTCTCCCTCCCACTCAAAACCAAGCCATTTTACATCCTCCTGTATGGACTCGACATATTCCACATTTTCCGTCTCCGGATTGGTGTCATCGAAGCGCAGGTTAGTACGTCCATTGAATTCCTTGGCGACTCCAAAATTCAGGCATATTGACTTGGCATGTCCTATATGTAGGTATCCATTGGGCTCAGGGGGGAAACGCGTGAGGACTCGACCGCCATGTGTGCCGGCGGATATATCATCCGCAATAATCTGCCGGATAAAGTGTTGGGGTTTTTCTTCTTCAGTCATGATGATGATAAATTGGATGCATAATCAATAAAACGGGAAAGACGGGTGACAACCCGTTCCTTTCCAAGTACTTCCAGCATGGGTAAAAGATCGGGTCCTCCTCCAGCTCCGCTCACCGCAAAACGAGCGACCGGAAAGTATTCAAATTTCTTAAACCCATTACATGCCGAATGTTCCTCAATTATTAAATCTATATTCTGGACAGTAAATTTCTCTATATTCTCAAGATATTCCAGTAGCTCCTCCACTCGTTTTATGGGGTCTCCCTTCTTGAAAATTCGATCTTTCGTTTTCTCATCAAATTTATAGTCATCGGTGAAGAAGAAACCGATCAGTTGACGAAGAGAACTTAATGCGGTCATTTTCTCTTGGCTGATCCGGAGAACATCCTGAAGATAATCCTCATCTGTTGAATTATCCACCAGTCCCTCCTCCACCAGGATTGGCGAAACCATCCAAGCCAGGGTCTCCAGCGGAAGTTCCCGAATATATTCCGCGTTGATGTGAGCCATCTTCTTTTCATCAAAGCGGGCATTGCCCTGGTTGATGCCATCAAAATCAAACCGCTCAATGATTTCATTGATGGGCATGACCTCGCGATCATCCTTGGGACTCCAACCAAGCAAACAAAGGTAATTACGGACGGCTGCAGGAAGAAACTGGTTCTTTTGATATTCCTCAATCAATGCGCCTTCATCGCGCTTGCTCATCTTTCCGGGACCTGAGGACTTAAGGATCAACGGGATGTGGGCAAAGACCGGTGGTTCCACCCCAAATGCGTGAAAGAGCTCACAGTGCTTGCTTGTGTTGGAGAGATGATCCTCCCCCCGGATTACATGCGTGATACCCATTTCAATGTCGTCCACCACGTTCACAAAGTGGAAGACGGGCTCACCATTGGAGCGAATGATAACAAAATCCTTCTCCTCGGCACGCTCAACGCGACCCCTGACCCGGTCATCAATCACCTGGGGGGCTGCGCGAACCTTTTCAACATCGCACTTCTTGTATTCATCATACTCGGTGTAGCGCTCCCCTTCCAGACGAAAGAAGGTGGCGCCATCCTTTTCGTAGGTGCGCCCGGAATCCTGCAGTTTCTGGAGGTATTCATGATAAATACCGGAACGATCGCTCTGGAAGTAAGGGCCGCTGTCACCACCAATGCCGGGGCCCTCATCCCATTCCAGGCCCAGCCATTTCATGCCGTCAAGCAACACCTGGAGCGCCTCCTCAGTATTGCGCTCCTTGTCCGTGTCCTCAATGCGAAGCACAAAAACACCGCCAGTATGACGGGCATACAGCCAGTTGAAAAGAGCCGTGCGGGCACTGCCGATATGGAAAAACCCTGTCGGACTGGGAGCAAACCTTACTCGAACACCGGACATTGTATTTTGGAAAAAATGGAAGAGGGTTATGAAGAACAGACTTCTCGCAAGGATTAAAAGTCAGGCACCCCCCCCAGTTTTTCCACACACAACTGCTGCATATCCTTGGGCATGGGCGCACAATAGGCAAAATCGCGCTCGGGACAATGAATGGTAATCTTCCATGCATGCAGGGCCTGACGCTTGATTTCCAGCAGTTCATCATGCCGGGAGGTCCACCCATCCTCAATGAAATCAAGGTACAGGCATTCATCCGGGCCGTAAATCTTGTCCCCGGCCACCATGTGTCCAACATGCAGGGCATGGGCCCGGATCTGATGCTTGCGCCCGGTTAGAATTTTCACACGGGCCAAGGTGTAGTCATTGGCAGCTGCAATCGGTTCAAATAAAGTCATGGCGGATTTCCCACCTCCCTCGGGGCGTCCCCGCTGCTTGATGTGGACCAGGCTCCGGTTGTCCCGGCCCAGAGGAACGTCAACGGACAGATTGTCCCGCAGTTCACCTCGCAGGATGGCCAGGTAAAGCTTGTCGACCCGGCGCTCTTCCATGGCCTTCTGGAGCTGTCGTGCAATGGCTGGACGCTTGGCCAGGATAACAATTCCCGTAGTCTCGCGGTCCAGCCTGCTGATCAAGTGCAGTTTCTCCAGCCCGGTGAACTCGCGACAGGCCCCCACAAGGCTGGAAAGCGGGCCATTCTTGGAGGGATGGCAGACAATCCAGCCCGGCTTGTCTACAACGATCAGGTCGTCATCCTCATGCACAATCCATCCAGCCAGGTCAGCCAAATCCACAAGGGGGGCTTCCGGACCATGCCTGTCGAGGGGTTTATAGGTTCCTCCCATAAATTTACTAATTTATTAAAACAGCCGGGGTGCAATTTTTTTATTCTCCCCCACCCCGCTCAAACAAACGATTGAGAAGAAACCCTTCCTTTTTTTGGCATTCTGGATTGGACAAGACACGGTGAATGTGTAGTTTATATTTTGTGCCGACTGCGTCCCCAAGTGCCCATCGAAAAAGCAAGAAATTGCATGTGAGGATTCCCCTCCCCATCAAGCCTCTCCATTGATATTCTCATTCATATGCTGGCAGCAACGTTGGAACATCGACCACTGAATTTCATACTCCCTTAGAGGAATCAAACCCAAACTTAAACCAAGGATAGAGTACATGAAGCAACACGACGTCATCATCTCAGGTCTCCACATGGATCTTACCGAGGCAATCAAAGCCATCGTCCATGAAAAAGTGGAAAAACTCTTCGTTCATGAAGAGAAGATTATTCGCCTGCAGATTGAGCTCGAGTATTGTACCAAGCACAACTCCAACACGGAAAAGTATTTGGCCAAGGGCCATATTGAGATTCGTCGCAAACCCATAGTGGTCAGCTCGGTCAGCGATGACCTTTACAAGTCAATCGACAACCTCGTTAAAAAGCTCGACCGCCAGTTGCGCCGCCGCTCGCGCATGCGCACCAAAAGACGCAGGAAGAGCCGCCCGGACACCCCGGTGCCGTTCGACCTGCCTGACTCAGCTGTGGCCTGACTGACTGCCAGCTGCCCAAATCCTGCCCCAGGATTCATAACCCCTTTAAAAGGACCCGAAATCGGGTCCTTTTTGTTTTGTAGTCCTCAATCCAAACATTCACAAGGCCTCGGATGCGCGTTTTATAGAACTTAAAAGCTTGAGGAGACACCAAAATGCATTTTGCTATGAGGCAGAGTATTCAACAAAAGGAAAGTATATGGCCAAACCCACGATTGTAATCGCCCTTCTCCTCATCCTGCTTGGTGCCTATGGTTACTCCCAGGCAGAACCCAAGGAGGACACCGGAAAAAAAAGTCCGACCGCTTTGATTCCCGCATTCTTTGGGTTGCCCATACTTGGTTGCGGTGTGATAGCCCTGAACCCGTCCCGCCGAAAACATGCAATGCATGGGGCGGTCACCGTCGGGTTGCTCGGTTTACTTGGTTCGGCAGGCATGTTGCCAAAGACCCTGAAAGCTGAAGAGGTCAACCAGTTGAAGCTAATCAGCCAGGGTGGAATGGCGATCCTGTGCCTCATCTTTGTAGTGATGTGCGTTCGCTCCTTTATAGCGGCCCGGAAGCAGATGCAGGAGGGTTGACCCAACCCGCGAGCCTTTCCCGTCACCCTCCCTCAAATGACCTGCGACCTGAGCCTGGTCATCCCCCACTACAACGAGTCGGGTCGCCTCCACTTGATGGAGGACGGGATTGTTGAGTTCGCCAAGGCAACAAGTGGGAAGGACCTCACTGTCGAGGTGCTCCTCATTGACGACGGCAGCCGTGACGAAACACTCTCCGGGCTCAAGCAGATTGCCGATGGGTTCCCGGGCAGGCACGGTATGGCTCCCGAGGCCTTCAGCCTTCGCGCCATCGCCCTCGGGCAAAACTCCGGAAAAGGTGCGGCCCTGCAACGGGGCGTGGCGGAGGCCAGTGGCAACCGGATCCTGACCCTTGACGCCGACATGGCCGCCCGCCCCGTTGAAATCCTTGAATGGCAGGCGAATGGACATGTTGACCTGAAATCCTCTCCAGACAACCATGTCCATATAGGGTCCCGTGAAGACCCGGACTCAAAAGTGACAGACCGTTCCACGCGCAGGATAATGGGCCGGGTCTTCAACTTTATAACCCGCATGCTTTCCGGCCTGCCCTTCCATGACACCCAGTGCGGCTTCAAGCTTTACCCCCGGCCGCTGGCCCAGGACGTCTTCCCAAGGCTCATACACACCGGGTGGGCACATGATGTGGAGATCCTAATGCGACTGCAGCGTCTGAATGCAGATATTCATTCACTTCCCGTCCGTTGGGTTGCGATTGAGGGAAGCAAGATTCATCCAATAAAAGACGCATGGAAAATGTTTTGCGCCCTGCTTGAAATCCGGTCCGGCCTAAAAAAGGAAGACGTGCGCAAGTGAAGTATGGCCACGGCAGGGGCCAGCTAATTACAAGACCCTGCAGTGCCGGTTTGCATTGAAAACAATTTGGCCGAATTTCCTGTCTGACTGGGAATCTATTTCAAGCAGAGCCCAACCGAGTTGAACCAAAGGAGTAAGATTTGATGATCAAGCAGTTTTGTGCGGATACCGCGCTCCTGGTGATTGATGTGCAGAAGGGTGTCGATGTCCTGGAACATTGGGGTGGCAAAACGGGAAGACGCAACAATCCGGAAGCAGAAAAGCATATTGGACAAATACTGGAAGAGGCGCGCGCCAAGGGCCTTGCAATTGTTTACACCGCCCACGACTCGCGGGAATCCGATTCACCGCTCAAGTTAAGCGAGCCGGGCGGTGACTTCAAGGATGGGCTCGGGCCGAGGGAGGGCGAGGAGGTGTTTGAAAAGGGTGTCAACAGTGGCTTCATCGGCACAGGCCTTGAAATTGCCCTGCAACACCGTGGGATCAGCCGACTGCTGGTGGTCGGTTTTTTCACCAACATGTGCGTTGACACCACGGTCAGGATGGCGGGCAACATGGGTTTCGACACCTACCTGGTACATGATGCCTGCGCCTGCACCAATCGAATTGGCCAAGACGGCACCGACTATGATGCCGAGCTCATTCACAACACATCCATTGCCAACCTCCATGGTGAGTTTTGCACGGCGCTATCCACTGTTGAAGCCCTCGAGCTGCTCTCCAGGGATGTGGGTGAGCTCAAAAGGATGCAGGGAAATGAGTAGCTTTGGTGCGACAGACATGGTCAAACCCTTGCGACAGGTGTTGATGAAGCGCCCCGGGCCCGCCATGGCCAATGCTGACCCGGAGAAATGGCATTATGCAGATCCACTGAACCTCGACAGGCTGCAGTCTGATCACAAGGCATTGGCCGGGATCATTGAAGCCTACGGGACCAAAGTGGTTTTTCTGGAGGAGGACCCGGACGATCTGGCCGATGCGGTATTCACATATGATCCCTCGATGGTGACTGCCAATGGTGCCATCCTGATGCGCATGGGAAAATCCTTGCGGCGAGGTGAGCAATCACTGCACGACCGGTTCTATGCGGAGCGGGGCATCCCGGTGATTGGAACCATAGAAGAACCGGGCACCGTTGAGGCAGGCGATTGCATCTGGCTGGATTCGCAGACAATGCTGGTTGGGCTCGGTTTCCGTACAAACGAAGCTGGCTTGGCGCAACTTGAAAAAATTCTTTCCCCAGCATCGGTCTCGATCCACGCCTTTGACCTCCCGGTTTACCAGGGTGGCGAGGCCTGCCTGCACCTGATGTCAATTGTCAGCATGCTTGATCATGACCTGGCACTCACCTGCCAGTCGCTGTTACCTGTGCGCCTGCAAAAACTCTTCGCAAAGCGTGGCATCGAATGCCTCGCTGCCCCGGAGGATGAATTCCTGTCAAGCGGGACATTGAGCACCAATGTCCTCGCCCTCGAGGAAAGGCGCTGCGTGATGGTCGACGGGTTT
>CAJWSN010000018.1 GCA_913046175.1 uncultured Opitutia bacterium | reverse complement strand
AGCTCGCCTCCGGGGAGTACCTCGCAGGGAAGAGACGATTTTCACCGCTGCCCTGTCCGAGATATACAACCCTTTGCAAAAACCCAGATACCTCATTCGGATGGGCAATGAATGCTACCCGGTGCCCCAGTTGCTTGCCACGAACAAAAGGCTCGCATCGGACTTTCATGCTCGTTGGCGCCGAAGTGTGGGTCGTGGCGCCTTGGTCTACAGTTTAAGCAAGGAAGGACGGGCATTGCTGCTACAGGCTCGTCAAAAACATTTGGCTGCCCGTCATCAAGATGTCGTACGATCCGTCAAGGTGGTGTCATGACCCAAAGACCTTTTCTCAACCCGGAGTAACCGTCTACCCCCCCGCAATACCGCTCATCCGCCCACTCCCAACCACCGCCAAAACCGCGCTGCATGTCCACATGGATGGGCTTTTTCTTGGGTGTTGGGTGGAGGGGGGGTCAGAAGCGAATTTCGCAGTTCGGCAGGGCCTCCTTGAGCATGGCCTTCTGATCGTCGGGGATCGAAAGCGTCTTGTTGCCTCCTGGTCCAACTCCAATGGATAAGGATTCGAGGTTGGTCAGCTTAGCCAACGGAGTAACATCTTTGATGGGCTTGTAGTAGCCTCCAAGATTCAACCACTTGAGGTTCGTAAGACCTGCCAATGGCCATGGCTTTCTAAACTGGAGGCGCGGGCGGGAATCGAACCCGCGATAGAGGTTTTGCAGACCCCGGCCTTACCACTTGGCTACCGCGCCAAAATTCCAGAAAGGGCGAGAAACTGTAGAACCCTCACCGCCTTCGCAACCAAATTTTTACGAGCCGGTCAACTCATTGAGTATATCGTGCATGCTCTGAAAGTAAGTATCCACAGGTTCCCGAAAGAAGAATACATAAAGCAAGGCCCCCACAGCCAGCATTGGGCCGAAAGGCACCGGTATTCCAAACGCAGGTGGGGTGGACTTCCTTTCCATGGATTCCTCATCGGGAGTTTCGGAATCCGTTTCACGAGAAGTTGGGAAAGCCTTCCTGAAGAGGAGGAAGGGAAGCAATAGGATGGTGCCCACGCAGGCACCACCAAAAATGCTGAAGAGAGCTCCCTGCCAACCACAAAAAGCCCCAATGGCCCCAAGCAGCTTCACATCACCTTCACCCATCGCCTCCTTGCGCAATGCAACCTCACCAAGTGTCCCGATCCAATAAATTGTCGCTGAACCAACCAGGATACCGACCAGGCTGCTGACTCCCCCGAGAATCCCTGCTGCAATACCTGTTCCAGACACACCATGCAATGCGGGGAACAGACACGAAAAAAAGACACCGATTATTGCACCACCGATGGAAAAGACATCAGGTATAATCATATGGTCCAAGTCGATGAAGACCGCTGGAACCAGGAACCCGCATAAAATCATTATCCCGATTGCCTGCGCCGGATTGGTCCTGCCAAACAACCACCAGGCCAGGAGAAAAAGGAAACCCGTCAATACCTCCACCACAAGGTAACGAATGCTAAAGGACTTTCCACAGCAGCGTGCCTTTCCTCTCATCAAGATCCAGGAAAGAACAGGAAGATTGTCATACCAGGCAATCGACTGCCCACAGTCACACCGGGAACCCGGCTTGACCACGGAATCCCCCTTGGGAATCCGATAAATACAAACGTTGAAAAAACTTCCAAGGCAGGCTCCCAAACCAAAAAAGAACACGCGAAACACCCATGGGTACTGGTTGTCAACAAGGTGTAGGTTTTCAATCATGGAAATTTTCAGGCACAGGCTTGGAACATCGCCTCAACAGGCACGGCTGCACCTGTCCAAAATGCAAGTGATTGACACGCCTGGTGCACCAGCATGGAAAGCCCGTTGGCCGTATGCATTCCCCTGTTGCGAGCTTCCATCAACAAGGCGGTTTCAGGTGGGCTGTAGATCATGTCGTAAACTTTCAGGCTTCCCGGGAACGAGGAAAGTGAGATGGGGGAGGAATCCCCCTCCTTCAACCCCAGGGATGTGGCATTAATCAGGACAGAATTTTCCGGTAAATCTTGGGGCGGATTCGACAAGGGAAATGTCGCAAGGGAAGTATTTTCACCTCCCACCACATTGACCAGTTCAGAAAGCCGGTCCGCAGACCGGTTGCCGACCCAGACCTTGCGACAGCCAGCCTCCAGGCACTGGACCACCGCGGCGCGTGCGGCCCCCCCGGCGCCCAGGATGATCACTGTCGCCCCGGCAAGTTCCACCTTGAGGTCCTGCTTGAGGGCCTCCTGTAAACCATATCCATCCGTGTTCCGGCCTGAAAAACCGGCATCCCCACGAATCAAGGTATTCACTGCCCCCATCCTTTGCGCCAAGGGGTCAACCGAAGTGGCAAGGGTCAAGGCCTCAACCTTGTGTGGAATGGTAAGGTTTAGCCCAACAAAACCCTTCTCGTGAAAAAGGGGCAAAGCTTCTGCAAGTTCAGACACGGGCACCTCGAAAGCAAAGTATCGCCAACCTTCAAACCGTTGTCCCATCCGGGCCAGGGCTGCATTGTGAATGACCGGGGAAAGGGAGTGGCTGATTGGATGACCAAGAACCGCCAGGGCAGGACCTGGATATTTCCAGTCATCCAAATCCCCATGACGGTAGACCTTATTCCATCGTGGAATGCTCCCGGTAGACTCGCTCGAATTCATCGACAAAGGAGGCAAACCGGTCTGACAGTTCAGAATCCCCCGACAACTGGTATTGCTGGATCAGGTTCCGGCAGCAACGGCACAAAATTTCTCCCACGGGGGTCGGCTGGAAATAGGAGTCCATGGGCGTAATCGAGTTCTCCCAAAGAAATTCCTCTATATCCCCACGTGAAAGAATGCTCCCCCCCTTGAAGGGATCAATGAAAAATGGAATTGGCTCCTGAAAACAGCCGACCATGAAACGCGAAGGAAAACCGACAGGTTCAAGCTGGAAACCACAGCGGTCGGCCGTCATGAGATAAATCGCTGACAAAGTGATGGGAATGCCCTTCCGGCGCTCCAAGACACTCCCGATGAAACTGTTCTCCGGATTATGGAAATCCTCGGATTCACCACGAAAACCAAATTCATGAAACAAGACACGGTTAATGACCCTGCAGGTTTCCACACTTGATACACCATCAACCAGCAGTTCCTTAACACGGGCAGCAACGTCATCCAGCACCTTGTGGTAATCCTCAATCTCGCGGGATGCGTGAACAGTGCGCTCAAGCAACAGACAACCCGTCTCCAATTCGTAATTCATCGAAATGATGAACTCATGAAAGTCTGATACCGTGTTGATTTGACCAAGTTGCCTTAAAAAAAATCGTGCGTGCTTACCCAGGCCCCGCAGGTCATTGCCAGCCACTTCCGCAAGGAATTCATTCGCTGGGTCACCATGTTCCCTAAACGCATCAAGCAATCCTCGACGCACGCTGTGATCCTCATCATCAAGAAGCTTGAGGAAGGATTCCCTGCGGGATGGTTCAATAATGTCCATCAATATAATTCCTACTTACTAGTAGCCTTACCCTGCGGGTCATTGTCGTCAACGGGAAAAGTATGTGTGACAACAATCAAGCATTTTTCACAAGGCCCGCTCCCCATAAAGCGCAGTTCCCACGCGTACCATCGTGCTTCCTGCCTTAACCGCCATTTCCACGTCACCGCTCATGCCCATTGACAACTCGGGGAAAGATTTCCCATAGACCTCCCCCAAACGATCCCGAATTTCACGCAGCCGCATAAAGGTCTCCTCAGCAACACATGGATCCGGGGAGAGGGCTCCAATCGTCATAAAGCCTTCCAAATCAAGGTTTTCTGATGCCAATGCCGATTCGACCAATCCATCAACCTCGGAAGGGCTCAAGCCATGCTTGGCCGAATCCTGCGCGGTATTCACCTGCAACAGGATTCGCTGACACTTTCCCTCCTCACCAGCAATCCGGTTCAAACGGGCCAACAGCTTGTGGTTGTCCACTGTCTGGATACGATCAAAGAGTTGGACTGCATGCCGGGCCTTGTTCGACTGCAGATGGCCGATCAACTCCCATTCGACCCGCCCCTTGTATTCAGCAGATTTCCATTTTGCCTCCTGCACAACATTTTCACCAACTGCCTCAAGGCCGGCTTTCTCCGCAAAACACACCGCTTCCAACGGATGGCGCTTTGTCACCGGCAGGATCCGCACTGAGTCCACGGCACGCCCGTACTTCCTGCAATGTTCGGCCAGGTCCGCACGTAATTGATCCAGGTTTTCCTCAAACTGTGAAAAACTGTTCATAAGTTGTTGTGATAGCTTCTTGCACTGATTAGAAATATTTACTTCTCTACCTTCTTTCCCATTAGGAAAATTAATAATCCGTGTCTGTAAAATGCATTTAGAAAACCTGAAAATCTTCTGCGACCTCGTCCAGAGTAAAAGCTTCTCCAGGGCAGCAAAGCTTAACAGTATTACGCAATCTGCGGTAAGCCAGCAACTCCGGGCAATGGAGAAGCATTTTAATACCTTGATCATCGACCGGACCCAAAAGAAGTTCAAGCTCACCCGGGAGGGGAATAACCTGCACCATGGATTCAAGGAGATTCTCCAGGTTTACGACCGCCTGCAAAGTGAACTCCTGGAGATGAAAAAAGTGCTGAGCGGAAATATCCAGATTTCCACAATCTACAGTATCGGACTGCATGAGTTGCCCGATTACCTGAAAGACTTCATGAAGGAGTTTCCTTCCGTTAACGTCCGCATTGAGTATCGCCGGGCCAACATGGTCTACGAAGACGTGCAACAGGGGGCAGTGGACATGGGGCTGGTCGCCTTTCCGGAAAAAATGAAGGGTGTGGAGATCATTCCCTTCAAGGAGGAAAGACTCGTATTGGCCGCAAGCCCGGGACATGCACTCAGCAAGAGAAGCTCAATAGAAGTATCCGAGTTAAGCGGTCACCGGGTAATCGGCTTTGACCAGGACATTCCCACCCGGCGGAGCCTTGATGAAATGCTGGAAGCCTCGGAGGTTGAATTGCGCACCATCATGGAATTCGACAACATCGAGACGATCAAGCGTGCCGTTGAGATTGACCTTGGCGTGGCCCTCCTTCCAGAGAAAACAATCATGCACGAGGTCCAGAGGGGCCAAATCAAGAAGATAGCCATCAAGGACAAGGACTTGGTGCGACCCTTGGCCATCGTCCGCAAGAAAGGGAGGGTCATACAGCCCGCCCTCAAGCAGTTCATTCGACTCCTCACCGAACAAAGCCTTGAATCTGTCATGAATGGCGATGAGGAAAACCCGAAGAAATAAACTGAATCAGTCGCCGTGTTTTTTCCGTTCATGCCGCCACATGTCATCCACAACCTGGCTGAATCTCATGTAGCGCACCCCAGTCTTAAAATCAGTCAGGGTCACAGGTGCACCCGTTCGGATACTGGAAATGAAGTCCTCCTCCACTCGCCAGCCACGCTTCTCGGCACAAGGCACCTCGACAATTTCTCCTTGTTCACTTCCGGGCCGGTAAAGGGTCAGCACCTTTTGGGGCAGGTTGACATGCAAGGTTCCGCCGGAACCATTCAGACGAACATCCAGCAAGGGTGGTCCCGCATCAATCCCGCTCAAATGATAAATCAAGCGGGGCCCTGACGGAAACCGGGCCACA
The DNA here is from genome assembly GCA_913046175.1 of uncultured Opitutia bacterium. Taxonomy (GTDB): domain Bacteria; phylum Verrucomicrobiota; class Verrucomicrobiia; order Opitutales; family JABJCN01; genus JABJCN01. The sequence goes on along the minus strand of CAJWSN010000018.1, from coordinate 7,183 downwards.
ATATTGAGGCTCTCCGGCAACCCGACCTTCACCATGGAACCCGATGCCTCATCCAAGCGCTCCGGAGTATGAATACCCGCCACAGCATGAAGCACGTTGGGATTGCCTGGAATCCAACGCTGAACCATTTCGTGCAGGATTCCCAAGGTAAGTGCGTTTACACCACTCAGCCTCCGGTCCAGTCGCCAAGGCAAAGGTGACAACGCATCCTGATATTCTGCGAAAGTGTGCGTGACAATCACCTCCAGCAGGTTTCCGACGACCCCCTCACCAAGCAGGGTGGTCACCCGGGCATCCAAGTCCAGTGACAAAGGGGATGGTACAATCTGCGCCACCAGGCCAGGGTGCAAACGGCTGGCCTCCAGCATGGATTCCGCCTCCTCAAGGCTCGCTGACATCCTGGCCTCACAGAGTACATGCTTGCCTGCCTCAAGTGCAGCCACTGTCATCTCCGCATGCGTATTGGGCCAAGTCCCAATACACACGGCATCAACGCGGGGGTCCTGTACAATTTCGCGCCAATCCCCGGCAACACGAGGAACCCCAAACTCTTCAGCCACTTTCTGGGAAGATTCCATTGAGCGGTTACACAGCACCACAGGTTCAACCCCCTCACATTTCATGAAACCGGGAATATGGCGAAGCCGCGTATTTCCACCGGCACCAATGAAGCCAATTCTTAGAATTTCCATGTATCTGGCAAATTCAGGTTCAAGCTGGAGAAACCCACAAAATCCAGGACCGAACGTCAGGGTTCGTGCCAGTAACAACGGGCTGCACTGGATTAACGCACATCGGGATAACTCCCAAGCCACTTGGCGAAAGAGCACATGGCTTCAAGCTCCGTGATGGCTTCACGAACAGGATCTTCTTCAAAATGACCGATGCAATCGATGAAGAAAAAATAGTCCCAGGCCTTCCGGCGGCTTGGCCTTGACTCGATCTTGCAAAGATTGACACCACGCTTGCTGAAAGGTTCCAAAGCAGACTGGAGGGCGCCTGTCCTGTCCTTAAGTGAAAAGACAATGCTGGTACGTTGCGGCACCTCGCCATTGCCGATAGGGCCGGAGTTACGCGCTATGATAAGAAAACGGGTGATATTCTCTGCATGATCCTGAATGCCCTTCTGCAGGATGGGCACACCGTACAACTCCCCGGCAAGACTGGAGGCAATGGCGGCAGCGCCGTCCCGCTCCATGGCAACCTGCACTGCATGGGTCGTGCTGGAACAGTCAACGAGCTTCGCATTTGGCAGGTTTGAACGAAGCCAATGGCGACATTGACCGAGAGCCTGATCCTTTGACTGTACCTCCGTGATTGCATCCAATTGGGAACGGGAAAGCAAACAATGCTCTATGGGCAGGTAAACCTGTGCAGTAATCTTCAAATCCGTCTCAGCCAGCATGTCCAGGGAGTGGAAGACAGCACCCTCCGTGGAATTCTCCACCGGAACTACCCCGTAGTCCGCATGACCTTTTTCCACCTCGTGAAACACATCAGCAATCGTGTTGAAGGGTTTGTAATTGAGGCCGGATCCAAAACTCTTTAGGGCAGCCTGCTGTGTAAAGGTGGCCTCCGGCCCCAGATAAGCAATGACCAGTGGTTTTTGGAGCGCAATTGAGGCCGATATGATTTCACGGTAAATGGCTCGCAAGGCAGGGGTTTCGAGATGCCCTTCCTCATTGAGCTGCTCCAGTTTCTGGAAAACCTCCTCCTCACGAACCGGCACATACACCTCCGCACCGGCCTCAGACTTGATCCTTCCAATCTCTGAAGCCAATAACACACGACGATTCAGGCGATCCACTATCTCGCGGTCGATGGAGTCGATCTGCTCTCGAAGGTCGTGAAGGTTCATAATGAAAAGTGGGATGGAACGTTTTGATACTGAAGAGGCCACGCTCCTAGAGGAAAATCCCGAAGAGTGAAAGTTTAAAAGGATGGAACCAGTTTTGAATCAGCAGGCAGACAGTGGCTCCCATGCGTTCCCTACCCTGATTTCCAGCTTGCCCGTCGGCATCCCACCAGCATCCTTCTGCCCTCATTTATTCAAAAGACCGCAACATCATGGAAGATTCCAAACATCGCCCACACTCCTCCATCATCAACGATGGCAAGGATCGAGCCCCAAATCGCTCAATGCTCCGCGCCGTGGGGTTTGAGGATGAAGATTTCCGCAAGCCAATTGTGGGCGTTGCCTCGACATGGAGCATGGTCACGCCATGCAACATGCATATCGACAAGCTGGCTCGGGAAGCCGAAACTGGAGTTAACGAAGCTGGAGGCAAAGGGGTTGTCTTCGGCACGATCACTGTAAGCGATGGCATCTCCATGGGCACTCCCGGCATGCGCTATTCGCTGGTGTCCCGTGAGGTCATCGCGGACTCCATTGAAACTGTGGTCGGGGCGGAAGGCTTTGACGGGGTGGTGACCATTGGCGGATGTGACAAAAACATGCCCGCCTGCCTGATCGCAATGGCCCGACTGAAACGCCCCTCCGTATTTGTATATGGAGGCACCATCCTGCCTGGAATCCACAAGGAGACCCCGGTCGACATCGTCTCTGTCTTCGAGGCGGTCGGCAAGGAGGCCTCGGGCCAGATTGATGAGGCGGAACTGAGGGAAATTGAGTGTAAATCGATACCGGGGCCCGGTTCCTGCGGAGGCATGTACACCGCCAACACCATGGCCTCGTCCATTGAGGCGCTAGGAATGAGCCTTCCAAACAGTTCCGCCCAACTTGCCATCTCCAAGGACAAGGAGGAGGACTGCCGCAACGCGGGAAAGGCCGTGCTTAACCTGATGAAAAAAAACATCCTCCCGGGAGACATTATGACAAGGGAGGCCTTCGAGAACGCCATAACCGTTGTCATTGCATTGGGCGGTTCCACAAATGCCGTCCTACATCTGCTCGCCATGGCGCACGCCGCCGATGTCCCCCTTGGGTTGGATGATTTCACAGAAATCGGGAAACGGGTTCCCGTGATTGCCGACCTGAAGCCCAGTGGCAAATACAACATGTCACACTTCGTACGCATCGGGGGCCTTACACCCATGATGAAGATGCTGCTGGATGCCGGGCTTTTACATGGAGACTGCATAACCGTGACAGGCAGGACCCTGCGTGAGAACGTTATCGATGCGACTCCCTACCCTGCAGGCCAGGATGTCGTTTACCCCCTCGACAACCCCATCAAGGCAGACAGCCATCTACGTATACTTTATGGCAATCTATCACCGGAGGGAGCCGTCGCAAAAATATCCGGCAAGGAGGGACTCGAGTTCACGGGCAAGGTTATTGTCTTCGAGTCCGAGGAGGACGCCCTGCAGGGAATCCTGCACGGGAGGGTCGAGGCCGGTCACGTCGTGGTTATTCGCAACGAGGGACCCGTTGGGGGGCCTGGGATGCGAGAGATGCTTGCACCCACCTCCGCCATCATGGGCCGGGGTCTTGGCAGTGAGGTCGCACTCATCACCGATGGACGCTTCTCCGGTGGAAGCCACGGCTTCGTGGTTGGCCATATAACACCCGAGGCGGCCGTGGGAGGACCCATTGGGGTTCTTGTGGATGGAGATTCCATCACCATTGACGCCGAGAAAAATGAGATCAACCTCAACCTGACAAGCGAGGAGATCGAAACTCGCCTCCAAGCCTGGAAACCCTCCGGGCAAAAGGAAAACCGGGGAGTTCTCGCCAAATATGCAAAGCTCGTCACATCCGCATCCCATGGCGCGGTGACTGACAAGAATCTCTGAGCAAATGCAGCATTCAGCAAACTCCCCTCAAATACCTCAACAGGCTCAACGTCCTTAACGCTATAAACTGAAATGGGCTGGGATAGATTCAAGAAGGATTACCTGCTGATGGAGGAACTCGATTTCGCTATCGACATCAGCCGTATGGACTTTGCAGAGGATTTCCTGCAGGACATGGCGCCGCTCGTTGAAAAAGCCGCCTCTGAGATGCGCAAACTGGAAAAAGGTGCCATCGCCAACCCGGATGAGGGAAGGATGGTGGGACACTACTGGTTGCGTGCCCCGGACCTGGCTCCTGACAACGACATACGCGATGTCATCTGCTTGACACTCGACCAAATAAAGCACTTTGCAGACCAAGTCCACTCCGGCAAGCTCCTGGGAGGAAATGAGAAATTCCTGAATTTGCTTGTGATTGGCATCGGCGGTTCCGCGCTTGGCCCCCAATTTGTCTCAGAGGCCCTGGGTCATCCGGCGAAAGACAAGCTGAAAGTGTTCTTTTTTGACAATACCGACCCGGATGGCCTTTCCACCACCCTGGCCAGCCTGGAAGGCCAGCTTGGCAGAACCCTTACCGTTGTCATTTCAAAGTCAGGAGGCACCGCAGAAACCCGTAATGGCATGCTGTTCGCACAGGATGCCTTTACCCGTGCCGGTCTTGATTTCCCAAAACATGCAGTGGCCGTAACCGGAAAAGACAGCAAGCTGGACAACCATGCCAGAACCAACGGATGGCTTGCACGTTTCCCCATGTGGGACTGGGTCGGTGGCCGCTCCAGTGAGACCGGACCTGTCGGTCTGTTGCCCGCCGCGCTCCAGGGACTCGACATGCAGGGCATCCTTGAGGGCGCAAGGGAAATGGATGAAGCAACTCGTTCTGACGTGGCCCGGGAAAACCCGGCCATGCTACTCGCCCTGATGTGGCACCACGCAACCGGAGGCTATGGAGCCAAGGACATGGTCATCCTGCCCTACAAGGACCGGCTGCAGCTTTTTTCAAAGTATCTTCAGCAACTGGTTATGGAATCCCTGGGCAAGGAACTGGACCTGGAGGGAAATCGGGTGAACCAGGGAATTGCTGTCTATGGCAACAAGGGGTCCACTGACCAACACGCCTATGTGCAGCAACTCCGGGATGGCGTGAACAACTTCTTTGTTACATTCATTGAGGTGCTCAAGGAAAGTGAATTATCCACGATTGAAGTCGAGCCCGGTGTCACACCGGGAGATTACCTCGAAGGCTTTCTCCTTGGAACAAGGCAGGCCCTGTATGAAAACGGCCGGGAGTCTCTCACCATCACGATCAAGGAAGTCTCCGCACGCAGTGTTGGACAATTGATAGCCCTGTTCGAGCGCGCAGTGGGCTTCTACGCCAGCTTTGTCGGTATTAATGCCTACAATCAGCCGGGCGTTGAAGCCGGAAAAAAGGCCGCGGCCAGCATCCTAGAGCTAAATCTCCAAATCCAGGATTTCCTTCGTAATGCAGACGGAAAGGGATTCACTGCAGAGGAAGTGGCACAGGGACTGAATGCAAAAGCCTGCCCGGAAATCAGCTATAAACTACTGGAATCGTTGGTCGCCAAACCCGGAAGTCCCTTCCACAAACAACCGGCAACCCCCTTTTATATGACAAAATTTCTTTACAGAAGTTAATTTTCACATAAAATTGTTTACAACAATAATTGTACCTCATTCAAGGGTTCCCAACCCCGTCATTTAATTCTGGGTTCACCCACGCCAAAAGGAGTAAACCATGAAAGTTTTTTCCATATTATTAAGGATTCTGTCCCTGGGTGCATGTGGCTTTGCCGTATTCAGTTGGATCGACAAGAAAGACCTCATCGCCCAAAAGGAGGCCGTCATCCAGCAGAGAGAGTTTCTTACCGGGTACAAGATTCAGAGAAAGGCTCTTTCAGAGGTGACCCAGGAGGATTCAACAAGGAATCTAAACTTTGCCAAGATCAAAGCACGTGGAGGGAGTGACAGCCTCAAAGGCTTGGAGGCGATGGAATCATCCCTCAAGGAAATCCAGGGCCGGGACGAGTTTTTTGGTCACAAAGGCAAGGACCTTGGTGGTGATGACCCTGCCAAGCAACTGACATACAAGTCACACATTGCAGAGCAGGCGCAAAAAATCACCACACAGATTTCAACCATTGCCAGCAGGGATGAGACGATTGAAGAAATCACCAAGGATCGGGATGAGAAAAACACCCTGCTCGGAGAGGAAATCACAAAAAATGGGGATCTTACCAAGGAAATTGAGGGTCTTAATGCGACAATCGTAGACAAGGATAACAAGTTCGAACAGTTGAAGGGGAACTACAACGACGACAAGATCAAGCACCAGCAGGACATGGCCCAATTGAAAAAGGACCTGGCCACGGAAAAAGAGGCCTTGGCCCTGCAGCTTGCTGACAAGGAGGCAAAGATCAGCGAACTTGAAACAAAGGTTCGAGAGGAGGAGATGAATGTGCAGAGGCTTCTTGCCGCCCAACAAAGGGCAATGGGTGTCGTGCCTGGCGGAGCACCAATTGGAGCAGTACCTCCAACAGGCGCCCCTGCCATCCCAGGAGCGACTCCGCAACCAGGTGCTCCAGGTGGAAGTTCTTTATTTGCCCTACAAGCTCAACCCTTGCGAAAAAATGCCCAATTCATCGGGTTCAATGCCAAAACCAAGATGATGGCGGTGCAGGTCGGGGAAAATCATGGTGTAAAGAAAGGCATGAAGCTCAAACTCCAGCGCAATGGGAGCCTCCTGTCACCCCTTGGCATCGTCAAGGTGGAGGCAGAATATTCGATCTTCCAAGTTCTTCAGAACCCTGATTCCGAGGAGTGGAAAACCATCAGCAGCCTCAGGAAAGGCGATGTGGTAACCGTTGCCCAATAAATTGTGAATCCTGAAAACCAAACTTCGTATTGAAACAATGAAAACCCGCCTTTTTAGAATACTGCTCCTCCTGGCAACTTCGCTGGGTGGATTTCTCCTCGGTGCCTGCACCTACATGGAGGAAGGGGATTCCAACGTCCCATGGTCAAGACCGGCGGAGTGGGAACAACGCCTTCCAGGTCTGGGGGGGCGATAACCCAGAAGACTGCGCAGTCCTCGAAGAAGCGCCAAAGGTCATGTCCCAGGGATGCCTCTACCTGGTTGCCACCCCGATCGGGAACCTTGCCGACCTTTCACCCCGAGCGGTGGAAGCACTGAAGTTGTCAGATACAGTGGTCTGTGAGGACACACGAGTCACACGCAAATTACTGGATCATGTGGAGATACAGCGCACCACCCTATCCTATCGGGAGGAAAATGAAAAAAAGCTGGCTCCGGAGTTGGCCGAACGCATAGCCAGGGGATCGACCCTGGCACTGGTTTCAGATGCGGGCCTGCCAGGCATCAGCGACCCTGGATTCAGGCTGGTGCGTGAAT
>CAJWSN010000017.1 GCA_913046175.1 uncultured Opitutia bacterium | reverse complement strand
CTGGGGTTGACCCAGAAAATAACGGCTGGCGCTACGGCTGCAGGTCTTGTGGCTGTTGTGGCCATACTCCTGGTTTGGGCCAATCGTCCAAATATGGAACTACTCTACGGTGGCCTCAGTAATGAGGACATGACCCAGATTGTCAGTGTGGTCCAAGCATCCGGGGTGGATTACAAGACCACCGAGACTGGAAACGGAATACAAGTGAATCGCGAGGCAGTGCACAAATTGCGCATGACGTTGGCAACCCAGGGTCTGCCCAGTGACTCGCATGTTGGCCTTGAGCTTTTCGGGAATGACACCGGCAAGCTTGGCGTGAGTGACTTTGAACAGCGGATTAACAGAACCCGTGCCATTCAGGGTGAACTCTCTCGCACCATCTCCTCCCTGAAGGGAGTGAAGAATGCACGGGTGCTGATTGTGGAGCCCGACACGAGGCTCATCAAGACCAATCCCAATGAAAAGCCAAAGGCTTCCGTATTCATCGACACAGGCAACCAGACCTTGGAGGATACAGCTGTAAATGGGATTCGCTTTCTGGTTGCCAATGCAATTGAGGGAGTGGCCCTCAAGGATGTGGCAGTTGTTGACAACCATGGCAAAACCCTGACGGAGAAGTTTCTGGATGATGGAATTCTCGGTGGTGCCGGGGGCAGCGCGCGTTTTCTTCGACAAATTGAGGCAGACTATAGCAAAAAGGTGGAAACCATGCTTGAGAGGGTTCTTGGTGCCGGCAATGTGGTGGCAAGAGTCGCGGTGGAGTTGGACATGGAGAATGTCACCATTGTCGACCAGGAATACGATCCGCGTGACAAAGGCACCCTCGTCAAGAGGTTGATGCACGACCAGGATAGTCTGAACACCAAGGAACGTGCCCTTGGGGATAATGGTATCGGTGCCAATCCCAATCTGCCGGGAGGGGGAAGCCCTCCGGGCACAGTGGATGACATTCCAATCTCCCAGACTGAGGAGGAACGTGAAAGTGAGACCACGGAGTACATTGTAGGTTCCACTGTCACGGAGACCGTACGGAAGCCAGGAGGCATGAAATTTGTCACCGCTTCTGTAATGGTGGGTTCTGAGGATATCAATGGTCAACCTCTGAACAATGACCTCAAGGAACTGGAGAGCATTGTCGCTCATGCCTTGGGTCTTAGAAGGGATGCAACTGGCACAAGTTACGTCAATGGCAGTGTTGAAATTGCGGAGCGTGTATTTCCTCGCCCGGGTCAGTTTCCCGTTACTTTTGATGAGAAATGGAGCTCTTTTCTTAGTAATTACTCACCACTTATAAATTCAATTATTGGAGTACTTGTTGCGATTGCCGTACTCATCACATTCTTCAAAGTTATGAAAAAGTTTCGTTCCCAAGACCAGCCCGAGGTTGAAATCATTGATGACACCTTGGATGACGAACAGGCTGCGGCCCTTCTGGAAGCCGGCCAATCGACAGATGGCTCTTCTGACCTGATGTCGGTCCTCACACCGGAACTCCTGAATGAACTTATTCAGGAACGCTCCGAGAATGTTGGATCCGCATTACGGTCCTGGGTCAACGCCAAGTAGTCCCCCCATCATAACCTCCAACTGCGAAAAGACAAATGGCTGTTTCCGGATTAGAATATGAGCAACTCAGCAAGGTCCAGCGCTTGGCCATGCTCCTGATCGTCGTGGGTCCGGATGCAGCCGGGCAGATTCTTAAAAACTTCGAGGATCATGAGATTGAGATGGTCTGCAAGGAAATCAATAAATGGAGTCATGTGCCTCGCGACCTGCAGGAAAAGATTATCGAGGAGTTCTCTGAAATCATCGGTGACAGCATGAAAGAGTCCGTGGGTGGTTTTACCTTCGCCCGTGAGGCACTGGAGATTGCCAGGGGTGAATACAAGGCGAACACCATGCTCAATCGCATTGAACCCGGTCGCAGTGCAAACAACCTGATGGATGGCATCGACCAATTGAATGCAAGGCAGATTTTCAGCCTCATCAGTCGGGAGCAATCACAGACGATAGCATTTGTTATTGCCAACCTGAGCAAACAGAAGGGTGGCCAGGTGTTCACGATGTTAAGCTCCAGTCAACAGGACGAGGTGATTGACAGGATCGCCACCTTGGACGACTTCACATCTGAACAAATCTCCCGTGTGGCTTCCTCGATCAAGCGCTTGACCGATGCGGGTGCTTCTTCTCCCTGGCATTCAGGAGGCGGTGCGGATAGTGCTGCGGAACTACTGAAGAAGGTGTCTGGCGAAATGCAGGAAACAATTTTGGAGCGTCTTGAAGAGCGTGATCCGGATCTTACCCAGACGATCCGTAACAAGATGTTCACATTCGACGACCTCATTACACTTCCGACCATGGATCTGCAGAAGGTGGCTCGCGATGTTCAAACCGAGGATCTCATCCTCGCGCTGAAGCCGGCTTCCCTCGAATTGCGCAAGGCATTCTTTGGGGCGGTCTCCAAGCGTGCTGCAGAAAATCTGCAGGAGGAACTTGAATTCATGGGGCCAGTACCCCGCAAAGCTGTAGAGGATGCACGCGCCCGGATTATAGAAACGGTACGTATGCTCGAGGCCAACGAAGAAATTTCACTCGCTGCAGGTGATGGCGGAATTATCGAATAAGACCGTGCGATTCCCGCGCCCCTTAAAACGGGTCTCCGTGAGTTTTTGCGGGGAGACGCCGGTACCAGCATCCGCTGCAGCGGATGCTGAACGTATGGCTTTGGAAAAAGGGAAGTTTCAAACCCGTGCGGAACTGGCTGGTCAGGTGGATGCCTTCCGTGACCAGTCATCGCAGGAGCAGTCAGTGGTTCTTGAGTCTTTGCAGACCCGTCATCAAGAACTTCTTGCAAGGATTTCTGAGCGCATTCCGAGGCTTGTTGCCATGGCTGCAGGGAAAGTCATTGCCGGCTTGGAACTGGAACCGGCACATATTGAATCCATCGTCAACTCCATCCTCGATGAGGCTCCGGATGGTGAGCAATTAGATGTGGAAATGAACCCGGAGGATTTACAGTTGCTTCGTGGAATACATGAAGCAACGGAAACAGGGGTGGGGCCGGATCCTGAAGCCTCAGGTGAGGATTTTGCACAAGCACTCTCCGGTTTGTTTGGGGGCGGCGCAGGGTCAGATGGCTTGGCTGAGAAATATCCCAATGTTTCTTTTAGTGAGAACGATACGCTGGGTCGTGGAGACTGCCTTCTAAACAGTCGTTTTGGCCTCGTGGATGGACGTGTTTCAACCCGTTTGGAGGCGATAGAGGAAAGCATGGGGGGCAAGTCATGATGGACCTGTTGACAGAAAATCTTGAGTGGATCGAGGAAAGGCTCGACAAGGCAGATTCGTGTGAGAAGTCCGGCAAAATCCTTAATGTCAATGGATTGGTAATTGAGTCTGAAGGACCCGAAGCGGCCCTTGGGGAGATTTGCATGATCGAGTCCCCTCGGACGGGGGAGGCGGCTCCAGTCGAGGTGGTGGGCTTCCGCGAGAATCGCGTCCTGCTCATGCCACTGGGGGAAATGAACGACTTGCATCCAGGTTGCCGTGTCGTGACCTCGCAGGAAAGCAATTCGGTCCCGGTTGGTGACAAATTGTTGGGACGTGTCTTGAATGGTCACATGCGCCCAATTGACGGGAAGGGTCCGTTGCTTGCACCATCTTCCGGCAAATTAAAAAATCGTCCGCCTGACCCGATGAAACGGAGGTCGATTGAATCCTGTTTTGAAACCGGGGTGAAGGCGGTAGACACTTTTACCCCCATGGGATTTGGCCAGCGAATGGGAATCTTTTCCGGTAGTGGGGTGGGGAAGTCTGTTTTGCTTGGGATGCTGGGCCGTAACTCAGACGCCGATGTCAATGTAATTGCTCTTGTGGGTGAGCGTGGTCGGGAGGTGAAAGACTTTATCGAAAAGCAACTTTGTGAGGAAGGCATGAAAAAGACGGTCGTCATCGTGACCACTTCCGATCAACCGGCTCCTTTGAGAATTCGTGCAGCTAATCTGGCGACTGCAATTGCTGAGAATTTTCGAGACGAGGGACGGAACGTGTTGCTTCTCATGGATTCTGTTACCCGTCTGGCGATGGCTCAACGGGAAATCGGGTTGGCCGTGGGAGAACCGCCGACCAGTCGCGGATACACGCCTTCAGTTTTTGGGATGTTGCCGAAGTTAATGGAACGTTCGGGCACGGGTGAGGTCGGTTCCATCACTGCCTTCTATACGGTATTGGTGGAGGGGGATGACATGAATGAACCTGTGGCGGATGCTGTTCGTAGTATCCTCGACGGTCACATTATCCTCAGTCGCAAGTTGGCCAATGCGAACCATTTCCCGGCAATTGACGTACTTGACAGCATCAGCCGCCTGTATCTTGAGGTATGTAGCGAGGAGGAGGTAAACCTGGTCACGGAAGCTCGAGAACTTCTCGCCCTGTACAGGAATAATGAGGATTTGATCAATGTCGGGGCTTATGCCCATGGATCCAATCCCCGGATTGACCTTGCGATACAGAAGTTTGTCCCCATCCAGGAGTTCCTTCGGCAGGTTCATGGAACGAAAATGTGTCGTGTTGAGAGCTTTGCCAAACTTGGAGAAATCCTGTCATGAAGCCTTTCCGCTACAGACTGCAACTCATGATGGAGCTCCGGGAAAGAGCCCGTGACACCGCATTGGAGTCCTACGCGAAGGCATTGCAGTCGCGTCTTGCACAGCAGAATGTCAGTGAGGCATTGGAGAATCGCATCATGACAATGAGTCGCCAGATTCAGGATCTCGGACAACAACGCTTTCCCGCCTCCATGCATTCGATCTACTACGGTTCGATGGATGAGACCAAGCAGAAGCTCAAGCAGAGCAATGCCATGCTGATTGAGTTTCGTTCCGTTGAGGATGAGCGCCGGACTGAATACCTGGCGACCAAGAGCCGTTTTGATGCCCTTGAAAAACTGCGTGACCGCAAGCGCGATGAACACTTCTCACATGAAGTCAAGAAAGAGGAAAAGATGCTCGAGGATCTCGTCAACGGACGCCGGTCCTTTCATGAAAATTTAACGCAAGAAAATTAATCAATAATGAAGAACCTTCTGAAATCTCCCTGGCCCTATGCAGTCCTGTCTGTGGTTGTCTCAATGGTTGTGCTGTTTTTGCTCATGAATGCACAGCTCAAAAAAATGGAGGTAGCTGAACATCACGACCCGATTGCGCCGACAGGTCCAGTCAAGTATCCCGGCAAGCTTACCGATGAACTCAAGGATTTCGTGAAGGATTTGGAGACTCGTGCAAAAAAAATCACGATCCGGGAGGAAGCGGTCCAAGCCATGCTCAGCAGCATTAATCAGGAAAGGCAGGAATTTGACCTGCTGAAGAAGGAGGTGGAAAAACTTCAGTCAGACTTCGACAAAAAGGTGGAGGATTTTCAGCAGCGTCGGTTGTTTCTTGCAGACACCGAACAGAAAAAAATGGTCGATCTTGCCAAGACCATCGAGAGCCTTTCGCCGTCAGCTGCAGTAACCTTGTTCCTTCAGCTAAACAAGGAGAACACGGAGAATCTGGCCAATAGCACCATCACCGGGATTCTGAGCCTGATGAAGCCGAGTGATATTGCCCCCATCTTTGAGGAAATGACTGATGGGAAGCAGGCGAATGATGAATCCAAGGCATTGGCTGCCACGCTTACGGAGCAATTACGGTTCCTTGTTAAAGAGCAAAAAACAACTGATGACGGTGCATCAGGAGGCTGAAAAACAGATATTTAGATAAATGGCCATCTCACAAGATATTCCCATCCAAAACATTCCACCACGCATTGATGGAGTGGATTCCAAATCCTCCAAGGGGAGGGGGGTTGGACGTTTCCTGAGTGCCAAGACACCACATGAAGACCTTTTCCAGAAGTACATTCTCGACAAGGAATCTGAAGTAGTGACAGGAGAACAGAATATCCTGGAGGAACAGGCGCTGTCCCGGAATGGAACAGAGACCAATGGATTCCTTTCCTCCCGGGAGCAGAAGGCGGTTGAAAAGTCCGTAACCCGCAAAAGCAGTGGGCCGAAACTTCCACCTCAATCCAAAAACCCAGGACATGGCAAGGGAAGGGCGGTTCCTGCGCAGGCCAGGGTGGTTGATAACCAACAGCCCATTTCCGAGTCCAAACTGAAGACCACAGCGAAAGCCCAGGATGCCAACAAGGTTTCTCGGTCTGGTGGCGAGTTCAGGCCTGGAGACCCCGTGGTTCGGAAGTCGTTCGTGGTTCGTAACCAGCCCCAGAAACACATTGAACTTAAACCCGTTCCTCAGGCTCAGGCTCGCATGGTGCAAACTGAAGCGAACGCAAAGCCACAGGTTTCACGTCCACAAGTTTCAAAGGATCGTTCGGAAATTGTCCAACACGGTTCAAAGGCTGCTCTTGGTTCCCAGGTTGAGGCTTCCTCCAGCGTCCGTCCGTCTGCCCAGTCAGAATCTTTTGCCGGTCATCATGATGGTCAGGGAACCCGTGATGGACATCAGGAACAGCATCCTTCTGAACGTCAGGGCTCGGTGCCTGTCCCGGATGTGATTCCGCAGACCGCCTCCGATAATGTCCAACAGCTCAACAACCAGGCCGGGTCTGCCCACGGTACCAATCTCAACGGGCAGACGAACGCTTATGGTGGCGTGATCTCCCAGATCGCGCAACAGTTGATGCGGATGCGGGAATCCAGCGGTCCCACCACCACCCGCGTGACCCTGGATCTTCCGGATGGCGAAAAACTGCTTGTTCGTTTTCACATGCGCAAGGATCAGGGGATGCAGGTTCAATTCTCAACAAAATCCCGGGGGTTGAAGAATGCCCTTGAGCAATATTGGGACGGATTGAAGGTTGAGGCTGGGCAGCGTGGAATCGAGTTGGATGAGCCACTCTTTGAGGGCATTTCTGAAGAGTCTTCCAATGAAGCCGTTTTCCTGGAACGTACCGCACCCCAGGCCCACCCCCGTTGATTTCCAATATTTATATATCAAATAATTCCAACCCATTGAACAATCATGATTGCCGAAACAGTCGCATCCACCCAACTCAAGGGAGTCATCAACCCCGAGGACAGGGCGTTGCCCACCAAGGAGTCCCAGCTCAAGATGGACGATTTCTTGAAACTGCTAACTGCTCAAATGCAGCATCAGGACCCACTGGAACCCATGAAGGACACCGAGTTCATCGCGCAAATGGCGAGTTTTTCCTCCCTGGACCAGATGAATTCCCTGAACAAAAACTTCGAGCAATTTGCTCAGAGCCAAATGAATCTCTCAGTGCAGAACTACCTCGGCAAGGTTGTTACCCTGAAGAGCTCCGAGGGTAAGGGAGAAGAACGCGGAATTGTCACGGCAGTCTCCCAGAAGGGCGACGGGTTGAAGCTAACTGTGAATGGACGCGATCACGACGCATCTTCCGTGAGCCGGGTCGAACTTGTCGACGAGCAGGAATCGCCAGCACTTTAAAATAATAAATAACAAACCCAGTAAACCACCCAAACGTCATGCTACAATCAGTCTTTACCGGAGCCTCAGCCCTCAAGACCTTTTCCAAGGGGATGGAAGTCGTTGGCAACAACGTGGCCAATGTCAATTCCCTTGGGTTCAAGAGCCAGCGGGCAGAATACACTGACAGTTTTTACAACATTATGCAGAAGGCCGACAGTTCGCCGACCAATGGGGCCCCGGGGCACCAGATAGGGAGTGGCACCAGGATCGGCAACATCGCCGGACGTTTTACGCAGGGCCCCATCCAGCAGACGGGGGTAGACACAGACCTGGCCATTTATGGCGAGGGCTTTTTCCAGATTCGGGACCCGGATGCCCAGGATGAAGGCAATGCCACCCTTTTTACACGTGCCGGTAATTTTAACTGGGATACCCAGGGGCGACTTGTCACTTCCGAGGGTTTTATTGTCCAGGGGTCAAATGGTGACGTTCAGATCGAGGATATTACAAAGGTGGACAGCTTTCGCTTTGATGAGAACGGAACCATTCGTCTTCTTCTTGATGATGGCACGGAACAGACGCAGCAGGTTTTCCTGACCAACTTCCAGGTGCCTGGCAAACTTGCCCGCGAGGGCAACGGTTACTTCTCCAACAAGGGGGATGCTGCGAGCCAGATTCCGGATGGGCTTGTTCCCCCGACCACATTGGGAACCGGGGAAATCAAACCCTATTCCCTCGAACTTTCAAATGTGGATTTGACTGGTGAGTTTGCCAGTATCATTGCCAACCAGAGGAGTTTCCAAGCTGGTGCACGGATCGTTACGGTTTCCGACACCATGTATGGGGAAGCCGTCAACCTGAAACGCTAACTCTTTTCTTTGACTTATCCGGAAAAACCTTAAGATGTGCGAAATGAAATCCCTTAAAGACAACCTCGCCCCTCGGAGCAAGTGCAGAGGCAACACATGGATTCCCATCATTGTTGTGGTTGTATTGACGCCCTTGCTTACCATCCTCATGTGGCAGTTCTATCTGAAACCCCAAATGGACAAGCAGTTGGGGATTTCCGGGCATGGTGGAGGACATGAAACACACGCAGACCATGGAGAACATGGGGGCGGTGATCACGGCGGTGGTGACCATGGAGACGGTCATCACGGCCACAAGAAAATCATGGGGGTCGTGGCCAATCTGGCTGGTGAGCATCGAACTCGATTCATCAAGGTCAGTTATGAGCTCGAAGGCTCACACAAGGACTTTGAAGATAAAATTGGCAGCAGTGAGTCGAAAATTCGTCATTCCACCTCCAGTTATCTGTCTGGACTGACTCTTGCACAGATCAACAACAACCCCAAGATGCAGGACCTTGCCAGCAAGGAACTTAAGGAGGAACTGAACAAGATTCCAGGCATCGACGGAATGGTGGAAGGACTGTACTTCCTTGAATTTAACATCCAGTAAATGAGCGACGATCCTGCCAGCGAAGAAGAGGAAGCCCCCGCTCCCGAAGAGGAGGAAGAGGAAGTTTCCGCTCCCGAAGAGGAGGAAGAGGAATTTTCCGCCCCTGAAGAGGAGGAAGAGGAAGCTCCCGAGGTTGCTTCGACGGCTCAGCCTCTCCCTGATGAAGTAGGGATGGAGGCTTTCAGTCAAGGCGACTTGGATCGACTCGTTGGGGGGGCAACTCCTGTGGAAGGTGTGGAAAGTGTATTCCGCCATAATGGTGAGCTTTTTGATAATGAGGTTGAAATACTCTCGTTTGACTTTCGTAACCCGGTTTTCCTCACGGACAAGGAAATCAATCAGGTGCGTGCCCGAAACGAGAAGTTTGCATTCTACCTTGGACAAAATCTCTCGATGGAATTGCGCATGAACATTGATTTTGCTGCAACAAATATTGCGGTGCAGCAGTATGCGCAGTTCACCCATTCAATTGAGAGCCCCTCACATGTTTCCCTTTTCAAGATTAACGAGCTGACTGGTGTCGGCATAATGGAAATCAATCCCGTGCTGGCTCTTGGCATGGTGGATCGTGCCCTTGGAGGCAAGGGTGTTGCCGGTCAGGAACCGCGTTTCCTTACTGCAATTGAATCCACCATGGTGGATGATGTGGCTCAAGTCATTGTGGATGAGTGGTGCCACCAATGGGACGGGTACATGGAATTGAGTGGCCAGGTCATTGGTCAGGAAACCACGGGTCGGTTTCTCCAGACCTCCCTGCATGACAGTGCGGTGGTTGTGCTTACTCTTGATGTCTCCCTTGGGGAGATCAAGGAATCCATGAGGATTGGGATTCCATATTACACCATCACCCCGATTCTTACCCGTATTCAAGAAGCCACACAGAAGGCAAACAAGGCGACTGACAAGGAGGGTGGCGTGCCTTGGAAGAGCACCTACAACAATATCAATGTGCAGGTGAACTCGGAGTGGGACCTCCCCGAAAAAAATGTGCAGGAACTCCTTGAGATGCAGGTCGGGGACTTTATGGAACTTTCACCAAGTAAAGTGGAAGAAACCCGTGTCCGGATAGCCGGCAAAGACTGTTTTCTGGGAGAATATGGCAAAGAGGGTGAGGGCATGGCCGTGGAGATTAAGGAAAAACTTACTAGCTAATATAACTCTTCAACCAGCTAAAATGGACGCAAAAAACCTAGATGTTGTTTTGGACGTAAAAGTGAACCTGACCGCAAGGCTGGGTTCATGTGAACTGCCCATGCGCGAAATTGTTGATTTGACACCCGGGACGGTTCTTCAATTGGACCGTCAAGCCAAAGACCCCATCGAACTGCTTGTTAATAACAAGGTGGTTGCCTACGGTGAGGTGGTTGTGGTGGAGGACAAGTTCGGCATCAAGATTACCAGCCTCGTGGAATCCACGGAGTGAAGCTCCATTGGGTCAGCCTGCCGCTGATTGCTCTTCTCCTTTCCACGGTTGAGCAGCATGGGCAGGAGGAACCGAATGTCGCACCCCAAGCTCCATCAGCGGTTTCCCCTACCTCCGGTGAGAAAGTGTATGGTCAAGGTGATGGCACCGGAGTCGAAAGCGACAAAAGTGGCGGCGATGTCAATGATGAGGAAAAATCACCACTTAAGGGGTTCATTGTGTCGTTCGTTCTTCTCCTTGTATTGCTCGGATGCTTGTTTTTTCTCTATAAAAAAGGATACATTGGCAAGTTCCGGAATACGCCGGTGGGTCGCTTGAAGATCAAGGATCAACTTATGCTGGGCAACAGGCAGTTTCTTCTGGTGGTCGAGTATGAATCCCGTGAGGTGCTGGTAGGGATCGGCCCCGGATTCATCCGCCATGTATGTGATTTGGATGGGGGTATTCAGGCAGCATCCGGGAAGTTCGAGGAAACCCTTGCCGACAACCTGAAATCTGATGCGCAAGATGATTAGCAACATGAAACGCTACGGAAGAGGAATACTTGTCCTTTGCCTTCTTTTTCTGCCCCTGACTGAGGGCGATTTCTTGTGTGGGCAGGCAGCCGGAAACAGTTCAACGGGTGCTGGCCCAAGCCTTCGCATTGATATCAGTGGGGAGCAGACACCTCAGGATGTGGGCATTGCCATCCAACTTGTGGTGGCAATGACGTTGCTGACCCTTTCCCCATCCATTATCATGATGATGACCAGTTTTACTCGCATCATTATTGTGCTTAGTTTTGTGAGAATGGCCATGGGGGTACAGCAGGCGCCATCCAGCCAGATCATCATCGGCCTGGCCTTGTTTATGACTTTCTTCATCATGGCGCCTACTTGGGATAAAATATACAACAGCGCTGTTGTACCTTACATGGAGGAGGAAATCACTTCCGGCCAGGCTCTTGATGCGGCGACCGTCCACATGAAGGAGTTCATGCTCAAGCAGACGGATGAAAAGGATGTTGATTTCATGCTCGGTCTCGCGCGCTCCGGCCCGATGACTGCGGATGAGCTGCCTTTGACCATTGTCGTGCCGTCCTTTATCCTGAGCGAACTGCGGACAGCATTCCAAATGGGATTTCTCATCTACATGCCTTTTATCATCGTTGACTTTATCGTCGCCACCACCCTCATGTCGATGGGTATGATGATGATGCCTCCGGTCATTATCTCGATGCCTTTCAAAATCCTTCTCT
This sequence comes from uncultured Opitutia bacterium, assembly GCA_913046175.1. Lineage (GTDB taxonomy): Bacteria > Verrucomicrobiota > Verrucomicrobiia > Opitutales > JABJCN01 > JABJCN01. The sequence goes on along the minus strand of CAJWSN010000017.1, from coordinate 1,267 downwards.
TTGTTCTTGTGGATGGCTGGAACCTTGTAATCAAGTCTCTTGTGAGTAGTTTCAGATTATGACAGAGGGGGAGGCAGTGGATTTGTTGCGGATGTTGATGCAGAATGCTTTTGCAACGGCACTACCGACCCTTCTCACCGCTGTTGGGGTGGGGGTGACAATTAGCCTCATTCAATCAGTAACCAGTCTTCAGGACCAGAGCCTGACTTTTGTTCCGAAGCTTATGGCGGTGGGTTTTGTCATGGTTATAATGGCTCCTCAGGTTATCAATAAAATTACAAGCTTTGCCGTTTTGATGATTGAGAACATGCCTGCCATGGCTCCATGATTATCGAACTGGATCACATTGTTGCGGCATTTTTTGTCCTGCTGAGGACGGGAGCCTTTTTCTTTGGGTTGCCTTATATGGTGGGGAAGATTATTCCCGTGCAGGTGCGCGCGGCATTGGCCTTGTGTTTAACAGTTCTGCTTTTGCCGTTCGTGCCCGTTGAACTGGACATGGCCTTCGCTTCTCATTACCTGGGTGCCATCCTTATCGGGACCAATGAGATTCTGATTGGCCTTTTGATGGGATTTACGGTGCGACTGGTTTTTTATGGCCTGGAAGTTGCCGGTCATGTCACTTCCATGGAAATTGGATTGATACGGAACGAGAGTCTCAACCCCTTCGGAGTCCAAGGGTCCGTGATCAGTTCGTTACTCTTTTATTTTGCGTTGATCCTGTTTTTTACGACCGGTCTCAATTACATGGTGCTGACCGCATTTTCTGAATCATTTCATCTTCTCCCCATCGGCACGCCTCTTTTTCACATCCACTCATTTGATGACTTTCTTGCCGAGACCAGCGATATCTTTTTGATTGGATTATTAATTGCCGCTCCATTCATAGCTGTCAGTCTATCCATTAACCTGGTGCTTGCCGTGTTGGGCAAGGCCGCCCCGAAAATCAATGTGTTCATGACAAGTTTTGCCGTCCGGATTCTGGCAGGCATGTCATTGTTCATTTCATCAATCCTCCTGCTCAAGGCATACATTCTTGAATACCTGTACAAGATTCCAGGCAATATGCTGATTTTTCTGGAGAATTAAAACACCTGGACCAGCAACGAAACTCCCCAAGGCCTTTTATCCATGGCAGACGAAGACAAGACGGAGGAACCCACAGGCAAGAAGAAGTCGCAATCCTACTCCTCCGGCCAATTTGCCAAGACTAGCTTTGAGCCATGACAGTTTGAATAGGCTCGCCACCTCGCGGAACCGTGTGAGC
>CAJWSN010000016.1 GCA_913046175.1 uncultured Opitutia bacterium | reverse complement strand
TATATCATATATTAAAATTTTGTGACTATTATTGACTAAAACAATTAGTTTGTCTCCATACACCTCCAACGCCTGAACGACATCTCCAAGGGGTTGAGTTTCAATAATATTTCCATCTTCAAAAATCATTGATATCGATCCATTTGATGCCCCAAAGTTTCCTTCATTTGCAACAAATACAATTTCAGCACTCAAAGAAAGATTAAAAGATAAAATAAGAGCTAATAAGATATGCATATTGTACTTATCTCCTTATTTACTCGCTCTGATTTGAATTAAAGGATTCAAACCTTTACCGCGAAGGTTATAATGTAATGAAGTGTCTGGCTAATCTAAAAAGAATTACAGTTGCGCGTCAGCTTTGGATTTTCACCAAATTCCTTCAAAATTGAATGAAAAAATTTAGCAACATCATCTAAGTCATTAAAGTTAATTTCGTTAAGTCTACGGCTAAGTTTCTGTACATCACGAGGGCTATTACGAAAACGTCTTGGTGTTCTAACCAGATTCTTGACCCAAGATATATGCGAAATTAGATGATCAAACGGATCACGAATTACAGAAAATGTTCTCCATTGCCCTCCTGCCAAGCGCTTGGAGACGCGGGGAAAAGGTGTGTGCCCCGCAATATAAATATAAGGCTGAAAATAGGTATCAGAAAGGGTTTCCCAATCTTGGATCGTTTCCAGATGAAGCAAAGAATACTCAGAACCAAAAATATTTCCGAAGAAATTGTTTATACTGCTTCCAGCGGTCTTAGGTATGTGCAAAAAAAAATACGGGGACTAGTCCTCATACCTAATAAGAATCATATATAACACCGCCTCTTTTATCGCGAAAAGGACTAGTCAACTAGGTATACCTCTAAATTAGCATTACCTTCTTCGCCATCCACTTCCGAGAAGACCTGACAACTGTATGTTCCTTCTCCTAAGGATAGTACAATCATTGGCTCTAGTGAGTTTCCGGTTGCTCGTTCTGCATATTCACTTGCACTCTCATGATCTCCGTAGTCATTGGACTCCACAACTGTTGACCAGACTCCATCCACCTTGGTAAGTATTTTGATCTTTGGGTTTGGTAATTTTTCACCACCAAAACTCATACTAGGCCCCTTAACACGAAACATTACTTTTGCAGTGCCTTCTCCTTTAAGCGTCAAGCTTCCAGCCATTGGATAACTACTAACATAGCCTCGAGTAGACAAACTTGAAAAGTAAGCTGCTGTATCATCATCCTCAAACCCGTAAATTTCCATATTTCCATTACCTGTACCAGAATTCTCTTCAAAAAACTGGCAACTGTAAGTTCCTGCCACCAAAGATACAACTGCTAGAGGTTCAAGGGAATTACCCGTTGCTCTATCCGCATAAGTGGCAGAACTCTCGTGATCCCCAAAATCATTTACCTCAAAAAGGGTACTCCAAGAACCACTTGCTTTTGATAATAATTTTATTTTTGGATTTTCCACTTTCGGACCACCAAAACCCATACTCGGACCCTTAACTCGGAATAATACCTTCTTACTTCCATCCCCCTTAATCGTTAAACTGCCTGGGATAGGGTATCCATAGATGCCGGCACGTGTAGACAAACTGAAAAACTTGATACCACTTGATGGAGACGTAGTCGGGGCATCCGGCAATGAACTTGTATCCGGCGTGCTGACATCAGCGGGTAATGTTGGTGTTGTTGTTGGGGCTGAGTCCAAGTCTGAAGAACTTGGCAGGATGATGACGCTGGTGGTACTATCTGTATAACCAGAACCCCCGGCAGTTACAGAAATTACTGTTACCGCTCCACCAGAAACTGTTGCAGTGGCTGAAGCTCCTGTGCCTCCGCCGCTATCCGTGATAAAAATTGTGGGAGCCGAAGCATAACCGGATCCACCACTGGAAACAGTGAAACCTGTGATCACGCCTCCCGATACAGTAGCTGTTGCAGCGGCACCAGTGGCAGCTGCTTGTGCCTGGGAAGCCCAAGCAAGTAACATTCCAAAAACAGTTAAAAGGTAAGTATGTGTTTTCATGGATGACTAAAATCTAAAAATTTGTGTACTAGGATGATTGAACAAAGCTTCATGGGGAGGCCATTCAAACAAATTATATTGGGCAATGGCGTGACTGGAGTGTTACAATTTAGAAGTTAATCATATTTGCCAACCCCCATTGGTTTCAAGCCAAATCTTTTAAGCAAACCACCCCATTTTAGGGGGTACAATGAAGGGAGGGAATTTCCTTGAAGAACCTCTGCCACTGTATTTGCTGTTCGAACTCATTCTCCATCATTCTTCCATTGCGCAATATTAGAATGGCTGAGCCCCAACAAGTAGCCATCATTACAAGGACCAAGGAGAGAAAGCTGCTCCTTTCCCGTGCCGTTGAATCAGTCTTGGGTCAGACTTTCCAGAATTGGGTTCACGTTATCGTTAATGATGGAGGTGATCCTGCAATTGTGGATGATTTGCTACAATCCTACCGGGAAAAATACGGCAAACGATTGCAGGTTCTGCACCATACCACAGCCAAGGGAATGCAGACGGCAACCAACGAGGGAATTGCGGCTTCGCGAAGCCAGTACATAGTAGTCCATGACGACGATGACACTTGGGCGCCCAACTATCTTGAAGCTTGTGTGAAGTTTCTGGAAGAAAAGGGGGCGGACAGTCCCTATCAGGGAGTCATTACCAAGACCGAGCGCGTTTACGAGAAGATTCATGCGAATGGGGAGATCCAGGAGTCCCATCGCCTTGACCACGTCCCCCTGGACTTTGTCAGCCTGTACCGGGTTGGCTTCGAAAACCCCTTCCCTCCCATTGCTTTCCTTTTCCGCCGCAGCGCTTTCGAGCAAATTGGCTCCTTCGAATCGAAATATTCCGTTCTTGGCGACTGGGACTTCCATTTCCGGTTCCTGCAACGTTTCGAGGTGGGAGTCGTGCCTGAAAAACTAGCCTTCTATCACTGGCGATTGAGCAGTCCCCGCAATGAAGACGAAAATACAGTAACCGCCCAGCTCGACGAACATTTCCTGAAACTGAACGAGCTAACGAACGACTACCTCCGTCAGGATATCGCCAAGGGCCTGCTGTTCAGCATCCCACGCCTCCAGTTTGAAAACCATCGGCAACTCCAGTACATCACCGACGAACAAATACGCCCGTTACAGAATGCAATATCGGAGTTGCAGCAAACCGTGAACCAAATCAGAGATGCGGCCAATCACGCATCCTACATGTCCGGACGCCTCGAACAAAAACTGAAGGCGCCAAATCTGGTTTCCAAGTGGCTTATCCGAAACTACGAGTTCATAAAGGGGGTTTTTTCAGGCAAGTGGCTCCCATTCAAGCAGAGAGACTCTGATTATCACTTTCAGAAATTCCATCTTGCCCCTGGGGGAAAGGTGGACAAGGCGACACTTCAACGGAGAATTGATGACGCGGACCTCCTCTGCTTGGACGTGTTTGACACCTGCCTCCACCGCATCTTCGCCAAACCCACGGACCTGTTCAGCCTGCTCGCAGAACACACCCAAGCCCTCACGGGCCTTACGCGAAAGGACTTCATGCGAGAGCGCATGGAATCCGAAACACAAGCGAGGGAACGCTCCCCCACGGAAGACACCAACATCTACAAAATCTATGATCGATTTACTGAACGCAACCATCTGCCTGCGGAACTCGGGCCGAAACTAGCCAAACGGGAAATCACCCTGGAAGCTGCCTCCACCTATCCCAACCCAATCGTCCTCGAGTTGTTCAAATATGCGAAGCAGACAGGAAAACCCCTGCTCTACCTGAGCGACATGTATCTGCCCGCTGTGGAGATAAAAAAACTCCTGCGTTCAAATGGCTTCGACAAAGGGGATGTGTGGGTTTCCTCCGAAACAGGGCTCAGCAAGTTCTCAGGCTCTATCTTCCGGGAACTGCCAAAGCGCACCGGCTACCGGAATGAAAAGATTCTGCTTCTCGACGACAATCTGCAATGGGCCATCGAACCAGCAAGGAACCAGAGGATTGAAGCATTTCACCTCAACGGCAGCTATCGCCCCAAATGTTTGGCAGAAGAAGTCGACCAAGGGCGGATTTCAAGTCTTGAGAGTCCCATTGAGAGCCTCACTGTTGGTCTTGCCAGGAAGCGCCGCCACAACAGTGTTTCGAAGCGTAGGGAATCCAAATTTGACCCCGCATCAAACGAAACCGCACCATTGACCTCCCACGAAATACAGTTCTGGGAGGATCTAGGCTACCAGTTCGCAGGACCCCTCTATTTCGGCTACACTCACTGGATGATACACCGCGCAAAAGAGCGAGGTCTAGATTGCCTTGTTTTCCTATCCCGGGACGGGTACTACCTGCAAAAAACCTTCGACATCCTGAAGGAGCATTGGCATGTCCCGCTGACCAGCCGTTATCTCTATAGCTCACGCAGATTCCTGACGTTTGCAACCATCACCGAGCTCAATCCCAGAGCCATCAATTTCCTTCTGCGTCCAAACTCTGCCTTGACACTAAGGGACTACTTCCAGCGTCTCGACCTGTCTTATGAACAACATGAAGACCTGGCACGTTTCCACGGATTTGAATCCGGTGACGAACCAATCACCGCCCCAGAGGCTGGTTTTATCAGCCACGGGATTCAAGACCGGATTCACCGGCTCTTCGACGATCTTTCCGAGGAAATTCTCAAGACCTGTTCAGCTGAGCGGCAAAAACTCATTGGCTATCTCAAGTCCTCAGACTACGATCCCAGGAATAGTGCCATAGTCGATGTGGGCTGGCTCGCCTCGTCCATCAATTCCATGACGCAAATCAGCCGCGACTGCTTTGGCGCCTCAACGCATGGGTTCTACTTTGCCACGTGGCACTTCGCCACTGAACTGGTTCGCGAAGGCTGCAGCTTCGAATCCTATTTCTCCCACCTTGGTAAACCTACCTACCGAGACAAGCTGTTGATCGAGGCTGTGGCCGTGATTGAGAAGTTCTTCGGGGCACCGCACCCACCAGTTCTGAGCATGCGCCAGACCGGCGAGATCTGGGCCCCGATATTTGCAGAACCAACGGAATCAGCCTCTAGAATGAAACAGATTTACGAGCACCTATGGGAAGGGGCCAGTCACTATGTGACCGACATGGCCACGGTACTCGACGGACCTGTGAAAGATTATGGCCACGGAATTCTTGAAGCCCTGTTCGACCGCTTGCTCCACCACCCAACCGAAGAGGAAGCCCGGTTCCTCGGTCAACTCCAGCACCGCGAAAGTTTTGGGAACGTACCTGCGAGATCAATCATCCAGTTTCCCAGTCCCCAAAGCGCGAACAAGCAGGAAATTCTTCACAACCTCCTGGCTTCTGACTGGCGCAAAGGCTGCCTCACCCTGATGGATGAACGCCAGCTAAAGAAAATTGGAGACTACAGGAAATACCTTAAACAGTTCTGATCCAGCGCCGTCCATGCAAGACACGAACGGAACAGAAGACCTCCTTCTAGCCTCCATGGCCTTCTTCCAGCCGGTCTTGGATTCTCTACTGAAAAGTCTAGGGCCTTCTAGCCTATGTGAGATCGGGATTGATAAAGGAAGATTCACCAAATATCTGGTTTTTTTCTGCAAGGAGCAGGGCTGTCACTACACGGGTATTGATCCTGCCATCAATACTTTGGGATTTTCAAATGTGGGGAGCGAAGGATTCCAGTTCTTTGAGCAAAAATCCGGGGATGTATTACCCGATCTCCCACCCAAAGATGTATATATTATAGATGGTGACCACAACTACCACACCGTAAAAGAGGAGATTCGCCTGATTTTCAGGCATTCAGAGCATCGACCCGTCCTCTTGTTCCATGATACGGCATGGCCGTTTGCACGAAGAGACCTCTACTATGACCCGGCAGGAATCCCCAAGGAAAAACGCCATCCTCATTCCCTGGAGGAAGGCCCATGGCCAGGGAAGGACGGATTGGAGAAGGATGGTTTTTGTGCAACAGAATCCGTAGGAATTGCAAAGGCTGAAGGAACCCCTTGCAATGGTGTCCTCACCGCCATTGAAGATTCGATTTCACAAAACCTGGTTCCCGGCGGATACGCACTGGCGACTGTTCCAATTGCCTTCGGGCTCTCCATCCTTTTCCCGGAAAGAGACGTTCCTGACGCCACCAGGGACGAGATACAAAAACTGGAAGCCAGCTCAGAAGTTCTTTCTCCTTTGCTGAGCCCGATGGAAAGCAACCGGATTCGACTCGGGCTAAAGCTGCTGGCTTTGTCGGAGAAGTTTGATTCTCTTTTCACTAAATACGATTTGCTTTTGAAAAATTACAACGATCTGGACAAGGCATATTCCGTGCTGATGGGGAAATACAAGGAGCTCGATGAGCATTCCGACAAACTTCTCCAGGCTTACAATGGTCTTGATCAACATTTCAAAGCCCAAATGGGGAAGCAGAAGGCCTGATTCTCCTTCCAAGAACTGGGTTTGTCGGTTCTTGGCTTCGAGGGAAGAACTTTCAACAAAACCCCGCGGATGACAAAGGGCCGGAAATCAATCCCGAGTCAAAGGCGAATCGCCTCAACGTTGGAGACAGGGAGATAAAGAAGCTGGTCACCTTCCTGGCCCTGCAGGGAACTTGTGACCTTGAAAAGGTGGTTGGCCCAATTCTGAACAATCTGCTTTCGAACCTGAGTCCCCTCGCCGACTCCAACTGTGATGGTATATTCATCCACTCGTAAAGCCGGCCATTCAATATCGAAGGACACTTTCCACATCCCTGGGTCTTTGAAGTGCAACGCCCCTCCCTGAAACTCCACGCTGGTTCCTCCACAAACATTCTGTCCATGCCTGTCATGGACAATATATCCAAGGATCAAATCCATCGGGGACTTGCTGACATTAATCAGGAAATGGAACCGATAGACCTCCCCCGTATTCAAAAGACTGGCTGAATCCCCTTTCAGGTCTTGAATCGCTGCTTTCTGGATCAAGACCTCCCCACGTCCACTAAGTTGTTCAGGTGTTGGCTCAAGCCAGGAGATATTCGATACTATCTGCTCCTGCTGAAGCTGGGATTTACCAGCGTCAAGAGGCTTGGACACCCTGCCAAAAGCACGCTCCTGCGAATACTTCAGGTATACCTGGATAGCCCTGCGGGTATCCCCATCAAAGACCAAACGCCCCCCTTCAAGGAGGATGGACCGGGGCGCCATCTTGGAAAGTGCGTCCATGTCATGCGTTACAAGCAAACGGGTTGTTTCCTCCAGCTCATCCTGAAGATACCTGAAGCATTTCTGTTGGAAAAAAATATCACCCACTGCAAGGGCTTCATCCACAATGAGAATATCCGGATTTATCTGGGTCTGGATGGCAAAAGCCAACCGCAAGGCCATTCCGCTTGAATAAGTTCGAACCGGATAATCCAAGTAATCCCCCACCCCTGAGAACTCAACAATACACCCCAGTTTCTTTTCAGTCTCAGCCCGGCTTAAACCCAGCACTGAAGCCCCCAGGAAAATATTTTCCAAACCTGTAAATTCAGGATCAAATCCTGATCCAAGTTCCAGCAACGCGCCGACCCTTCCACAGGATGAGACCTGGCCGGAGGTTGGCTTCAGGATCCCGGCAATAATTTGAAGCAAGGTGCTTTTACCGGATCCATTGCTTCCAATGATGCCAACCACTTCCCCGGGACTAACATTGAAGCTAACCCCGAGCAATGCCTGTAAGCCCAAGCCCTGATCGACATTCTTTCGGTTGAGAAAATCCCTAAAGGAACGCTTTCCCTCCGGAAGGGAGAAAACCTTGGAAACCTCTTTCAGGGATATGGCCCCAGGATTATCCATCAAAGATATTTGTAGACTTGCGATCCCAACAACCAAATCGCATCAAAAGCCATTCCTGGCCGCGAGTGGGGAACCCTAGGGTTTTCCCTTGGGAGGCCCGGAGGGAGGCCCACCGATGTTTAAAAATGATGGGAGTGAAGGCGGGGCCGTCGTCGGGGGCGGGGGCACACCCGGCGGAAGGTTCAAGGGTTTGCGACGGGGAATAATCGTGGTGGGTTGTTGAGGCACGCCAGGAGGAGCAGCCGCTGGATTGAGTGGCGGGGCTGTGTAAGCTGAGGAAGGATTTGCTGCCGTGGCAGGTGATGTCGCTGGCGTGACTGAAGGGGCTGTCGTTCCCACAACAGGTTGTCCATCCTTGGGGACCCCTGCTGTTCCAAGGTCCAGATTGATTGAAGACTGTCCCCGGTCCTCGGCATCCTTCATCGCATTGGCAACACCAGAAGGAAGGGAGTTTGCCAAATGTGCAGGAAGCTTTGGGATGAAACTGGGCGGAGGCGAGGGAGGTGGATTCGATGGGGCCTTGGCAGCAGCGGCAACACTCCCCGAAGGCGGGGAACCGCCGCGAGTTGCAGGGGAGGTCGCAGTGAAGGAGGCTGATGGCTTTCGGGAGGGAATGGCGGGTTTGGGCGGGGATGTATTCCGCGACGGACCAGGCCGGGAAGGAATAGTCGGTTTCCTCGGGGAGGATCTTGACGCTCCCGAATTTATGGGAACCGGTGTTGAGGATGGACTCATTAGCTCGAGCTCGCCCTCGATACCATTGGAACTGTATTGAAGACGACTTCCATCCTGGTCGAATCCAAGCAGTGTCAGTCCATCCTCAGTCTTGTCATTGAGTGTCAGCCATTGGCTTTTGCCGGTCTTCTTGTCCAGAACCGAGAACTTCCACACGCCCCCCAATCTGAAAAACCCCTTGAACACAAGGTTCGCCGTCGGTTTTCCCAACGGCTTTCGTGTCAATTTTTGGTTGGTTTGTTTCTTCGCCGCCTGATACCCCGGGGGAAGAAATGGGGAATGACTGATCAAGTCACGCACCGCCCATACGGAGGCACTGAATCCAAGTAGGAAGATTCCAATGAATATAAAAATCTTAAAGCGTTTGGGGTACATTTTCCAGAATGAATATACACAGTAAACTTACTACAAAAACTCAAAACGGGAAAGCAGAAAAACAATTTTCATCAGGGCTCAATAACCTGCCCCCCCCCATTGACGCTGCCCTTGTCTGCGGTTAATTTCACATAAACCTCAACAATCGCATCAGCAAGATTCAACCAATCCTGCCGGGATGTCGACCATCCGCCACTTGCGCGCACGGCCCGGGAAGCTTCCTCCGGAGAAAAAGACATTGCAGCCAAGACATGCGAAGAACCCTCTTTTGCCGTTGCACAAGCCGAACCTGTCGATACCAGAAAATCCATTGAGGACAAACAATTCACCCAGCGGGTGTTCGAGAACTCAGGAAGGATCAGCATGGAGGTGTTCCAGAGCCGGGGGCTCTCCGAACCAACCACCACCGTTCCCGGCACCTTTTCCTGTACAATGGCCTCAAAAGCGTCACGGGAGGATGGATCACCGGTGACACAGGACTCCAGTGCAGACAGCATGCCCTCAATCGATGGATAGTTCTCTGTCCCCGGTCGATGCCCCTTCTCCTGAAAGCCCCCGGCCATCAGTGATATTGGCCCCACCCCTCCCGGAACCTTTATAAAACCGCAGCCCTTTGGACCACCAAACTTATGGGCACATCCTGTGACAAAAGAGCACCCTCCAAGGCCTTCTGCAGGCAGTTTGCCCATCCATTGCACCGCATCGCAGTGGTAGAAAACTCCTTCCGCACGGCAAAGGTCCCGGACCTCGCTCCAAGGTGCTAAAATACCCGTCTCGTTGTTAGCCGCCATCATTATGACCGCATGGATGTCCCCTGACTTTAGACGTTCCTGCAACATGGCCAGATTCACCAATCCATCGCGGCCAACCTCCAACCATTCCACCCTGTCCTGCACAAAACGTCGAACTGGCTCGATGACAGATGGATGCTCCATCACACTGGCCAGCACACGCTTGCCCTGCGGACAGGTTTCTCCCAGAAAAGCAAGGATTGCATTGTTGCCCTCCGTGGCACCGGAGTTGAACACAACCTCTCCACTGTCACACCCCAGGATTGAAGAAAGTCGATCCCGGGCCGCCTCCAGACGGACACGAACCGAGGCCGCCTGAAGATAGGGGCTGGAAGGATTCATCCATGAAACTTCGTATGCCCGAAGCCAGGCATCAGAAACATCGCGTGGCATGGGCGCCGTTGCATTGTAGTCGAAGTAACGCACGCCGAAAGCCGATCTCAGATAGGCGGTTAAAAGAAAATCAAACTAGGGGATTAGCAATTCCTGTCCAGGTTGCAGGTCGTTCTCCCTGCGGAGAGTTTGACGGTTTGCATCATAGATTTCACGCCAACGGCCAGGATCACCATAAACTTTGGAGGCGATCTTAAAAAGCGTGTCCCCCTGGGTCACCTTGTACACCCGTGTCCTCGGTGTGGCAGGTGTCTGCGGGCGGTTGTCCTGCAGCGAAAACTCCTGGGTGGAAGTGGTCAATTGTTCCAGTTTTGCCTGTAGTTTTTGATTCTCCTCACGCAGACTTTTTATAAGTTCCTCAAGTTGCATGGCATTGCTGCCACTGGACTGGGTCTGATAGGGATCACCCGGGAGGGATGCCATGAAAATTCTTTCCGCCCGCTCAATCTGGCCACGAACACGACGACCCTGCTCACTATCGGCGGCCGGTATATACTCCAGGTATTTCTTAAAGTGGTAGATTGCACTAATTGGGTCAGGGTCACCCACATGCCCCCCAATGTATAGCAAGCCAACCTCAAGATGGGATTTTGGTGCGGCCCTCCTTCGCTCAATTACCTTTAGAAACTCCTCCAATGCCCGGGTCTTACGGTCGCTGTCCCCATTCTTGAGGCCCATGGCAGCCTTGTACGAGGCATCCTCCTCCTCGGAAACCAACCCAGTCTCCTCCTTGCAGGCACTCAACAAAAGGATTCCTGTCAATGCGGTAACCCCAGCCCACCTTATAAATTGCCGTGACATCTTGCTAATCCAAGGAAAGCAATTTCCCTGCCCGGTCAATCGAAGATTCAGATGATGCATGATTTACACAATGGGAACCACACATCTTCCGTTCAACCCCGTCCCTCTGTCTCATCCTGCAAAAGCTCAAGGATTTCCCGATGTTCCTCGCTGGAAAAAACGGGACCGGACAGGCACCCCAGGTTGATCTCCATTTGCTCCACACGACTGGCACCCATGAGGACTGAAGTCACCGCAGGTTGGTGCAAAACCCAGCCAAGGCTCATTTCCGCAAGGGACTGCCCACGACGAGTCGCAATCTCATTCAAGGCATGCAGGATTCCAAGTTTCCGCTTCGTCAAGGCCGCCTCCTTCAGGTATCCGTGAGGTTTTGCAACACGGGAGTCTTGTGGAATCCCCCCCCGCAGATACCGATCGGTCAATAATCCCTGAGCCAAGGGAGAGAATGGGATGCAACCGATTCCCTCCTTTTCCAGCAAAGGGAATAATTCACGTTCTGCACCACGGGAAAAAAGATTGTATAGCGGTTGATGAATCAGGCAGGGTGTCCCCATTTTTCGCAGGATTTGGACTGACTGACGGGTCTGCTCGGCATTATAGGAGGAAACCCCAACATACAAAGCTTTACCCTGCCTCACGACCTGATCCAGCGCAGCCATCGTTTCATCAAGGGGAGTATCCACATCCGGACGATGATGATAAAATATGTCAACATACTCCAGACCCATCCTGCCCAAGCTCTGGTCGAGGCTTGCAACGAGGTGTTTCCGCGAACCGAAGTTACCGTAAGGCCCGTCCCACATGGGCCAGCCCGCTTTCGTGGAAATCACCATCTGATCACGAAGTCCCTTGAAATCCCCACGCAAAACCTGACCAAAAAACCTTTCGGCCTCGCCCTTGGGCGGACCGTAGATATTTGCCAAGTCAAAATGGGTGATGCCCCGGTCCCAGGCAAATCGAAGCATGGAACTCGCATTTTCTGGAGAATCTGGTGCCCCGAAATTATACCAGAGCCCAAGGGAAAGCGCTGGAAGCATTATACCGCTGCGGCCGCAACGGTGGTAGGTCATCCCATCATTCATTCCTGGATTTCAAAACCATGTGGCAACAACTCGGCAATCGATGTCAACCTCACTTTTTGACAGCCCTCCCCGTGAAGGAGAATCTGCAATTCCCCGCCGACAAGGGCAACAAATTCGTTCAACATCTGCCGACAAGCACCACATGGCGCAGCCGGTTCAGTTGGGGCAGAACTGGTTCCTGCTCTCACCGAAACCACCATTCGGGAAAAATCCCGAAACCCCATTGCATTCGCTCGCACAATAGCAGACCGCTCTGCACAAATTGTTGAACCATAAGCTGCGTTTTCCACATTGGCACCTGAGACAATCTCACCATTCCCGCACAACAAGGCCGCCCCAACCTGGAACCCGGAATATGGGCAATAAGCCTTCAGCCGCACTTTACGTGCCGCCTCAAGCAGAACGACCCAGGGTTTATCCAGCTTTTCGGGCAATAATTCCTTCATGGTCTCATGATCCTGCTAGCGACAATTCAAACAATGGCGGAGAGGGTGGGATTCGAACCCACGGTCCCGTTGCCAGGACACCTGATTTCGAATCAGGCACATTCGTCCACTCTGCCACCTCTCCTAATGGGACTGAGTCAATTCCTGAAAAAACCCGTATCCATAGGCAAGACGAAGGCAATTGCAAAATCAATTACTGGCGTAGTAGGCATTGATCTTTTCCTCAACGTCCCTGTAACCGATGTCAGCAGCGTACACCTGCTTGTATTCTGTAATCGCCTTTTCCGGGTCCCCGTTAAGTTCGTAACAACTGGCCAACTCATAAATGACCTCCTTCTTGCTCTCATCCATCTGGGGAATCTCGCTTTTGGCAGCCTCCAATTGTTCAGCTGCCAAGTCATAAAATTGCTTGGCCTTGTAGGCACGACCGAGGTAGACCAGACTCTTGAGCCGTGCCTTGGGATTGCGCATTCCTAGTTGCAGGTGCTGGATCGACTCATCGACCGCATCCATCTCAAAGAGAAGTTGTCCCAATTCAAAACGATACCCGTAATCGTTGGGATATTTTTCCACCATCTTGACTGCTTGATGGTAACGATACTCCCGCTCTTCCCCCAATGAGGTATCGAAGTACTCACGAAGTTCCTCGTTATCCGGATCCTCATCCAGTTGAGCCTTCATGGCCTCAATTTCCTGCTGCATCCACTCCAGCGTGTATTGAGTCTCCATCTCCTCCAGCACCACATCCGCACGACCTGACTCCAGCTCGCGCGCGTATTGGACCCACTCCACTGCCTGGGCCATGTCGCCAAGCTTGCGATAACTAGTCGCAACCTCCCTGTAGTTTCCAAGGTCCTCCGGGTTTTGGTTTACGCGTATCTTGGCACGTTCAATAAGTTCAACAAGTGCCTCATTGTCATTGACCGTCCGTGCCTCCTGCTCAAGGGCCTTTGCTTCGTCCTGGTCCTTCAGCTTGGACCGAAAGTCATCGTCGCCATCCCAGTTCCCCTTCTCCATGGACTGGGCAACTGAAGCCTGCTTCACCAGTTCCTGCGCTTCGGGGTCGCCTGCGTTCTTCTGGAAGACATGGTTCCCGATCTTGATGGCCTCCTCAAACTTTCCAAGCCTTAGGTAAACATGGCCAAGTTCCCGGAGGTTTTCGTAATTTTCCGGTTCCACCTGTCGTGCAAGTTCAAAGGAATAAGCCGCGGTATTGAGTAATTCGATATGAACTGTGGCATGGCCAAGCATGCGGTGAGCCAAGGCGTTCTTTGGATTGTCAGTCAACATTTTCTCCGCTATCTCCACCGCCTTCAGGGGATCCTTTTTCACAAAAGTGTTCCCTATGATTGAAAAAGGGGCTGTGGTGACTGAAGAAAGAAAGCCTGAGGATTTCTTTTTTCTTGCCGTGAAACTCACCACTTGGGCTCGACGGAGAACCTTGCGAATATCGAGGCAACCAGGATAGCTCTTCAAGAGATTCATACAAATCTCAATCGCATAATCCGGATTGCCTCGAACGATGTTGTTCTTGGCATTCTCAACCTGCCGCTGAATGCGGTGATCCAAGTCGTGAAGCTCCAACTCCTCGGGTTGTTCGGCAGACATTGTGGATTTTGCGTGTTGGGGGGTCCCTTCAACTTTGAGGGAACGGTCGAAAATTCATTTGCTCAACTCATTGTCAATCGTATTCAAATATCGGCGTGCAAGGGTTGTCAATTGCTGCAATGCCTCAAGCGCCAGATCCTCACTCTGCCCTTCTGCAAGAAGTCG
>CAJWSN010000015.1 GCA_913046175.1 uncultured Opitutia bacterium | reverse complement strand
CTCCCGCCAAGCCCGGAACAGGTGCAGGCATTCGTGGCAGACAAGGAACCCAATGCCTTTGAAAAAATCGTCGATGAACTGCTGCGCCGCCCACAGTATGGTGAAAAGTGGGGCCGACACTGGTTGGATCTTGTCCGATACGCTGAAACCAACGGCTATGAGCGCGACAGTGAAAAGCCTGAGGCTTGGCGCTACCGCGACTACATCATACAGGCCTTCAATGAGGACAAGCCCTACAACCGCTTTATTATGGAACAATTGGCCGGGGATGAGCTTCCGGATCGAACCGCTGATGCCGTGATAGCGACCGGCTTTCATCGTCTTGGAACCTGGGACGACGAGCCTGCTGACCGCGACCTTGCCAAGTACGACTACCTTGATGACATCCTCCGCACCACCACCGAGACCTTTCTCGGCCTGACCGTGGGCTGTGCCCGCTGTCATGATCACAAAATTGATCCGATCCCCACACGTGACTACTATGGCATCCTCGCTTTCTTACATGATATCAGCCCGCATGGCAAAGGAGGCACAAACCTGGTCAATATCCCTGCGGCTGAAAATCCTGCCATCTTCAAGAAAAAAGTTGAGGAAAAACAGAAGCGCGAAAACGAATACCGACAAATCATCAGTGACACCGAGACTCGATTTCAGGCAAAGCTCCAGGAAAAACACCCCGATATCGGCCTCAAGGCAGTACCCTCTCCCGACGCCCAGCAACGTGGCAAGGACCTGTTCCTGCTGCCGGACTCCCGGCAATCAGGCCAGATTTGGGAATACACCATGCAGGACCCCGGTGACAACTGGTTTGAGATTGGGTTCGACGACGGTAAATGGAAAAAGGGGCCTGGCGGATTCGGCACTAATGGGACACCAAATGCTGTTGTCAGGACGAACTGGAATACCAAGGACATCTGGCTCCGAAGGGACTTCCGCCTCACCCAGATTCCAGAGAACCTCACCTTGCACATCTATCACGACGAGGATGCGGAAATCTATCTGAACGGCAACCTGATCCACCGGGCAAAGGGCCACACCAACGCATACATCAAGATCAACGCCATGCAGAAGGCAGAGTTCTCCCTGCAGACCGGCAAAAACACGATCGCCATTCATTGCAGGCAAACCGGCGGCGGACAATACATCGACATCGGCCTCTCAACTGACACCAGCGGCGGGCCTGACTTGGAGCAACTTTTTAAAAAGTACGCCAAGAACCTCCTTCCAGCCAACGACCTAAAAAACTACAAGCGCAGCAAACGCGACCTTGAGTCAAGCCTCGCCCAGAAGCTTGAAAACAAGTCCATCAAAGCCATGGCGGTGGCGGAACGTGGGCGCGCGCCCGTCCATGTCCTGGCACGTGGCAATCCTCGACTAAAGGGTGATGTGACCCCACCTGGATTCCTGACGGTGCTTGGCAAGACGGAAGTTAAAATCCCCAGCGAATACGCCATAAACAATTCCTCCGGGAAACGCCGCTATCTCGCCGAGTGGATCGCCAACAAAGACAATCCAATGACAACCCGCGTCATAGCCAACCGACTCTGGCAGTTTCATTTTGGTCGCGGGATCGTGCGCAGCACCAGTGACTTCGGGACCCAGGGGGACCGCCCCACACATCCGCAACTTCTCGACTGGCTAGCTTCAACCCTGACCGAAAAAGGTTGGTCCCTCAAGTCGATGCACAAGCTCATCCTGATGAGCAGCACCTGGCAGATGTCCTCGACACCCAATGATGTTGCCCTGAAGAAGGATCCGCTAAACAACTTTTTCTGGCGCTTTGATATGCGCCGCTTATCCGCAGAGGAAATTCGCGATTCCATCCTCAACCTTACCGGCGAGCTTAACCTCAAGATGGGCGGCCCCAGCATCACCCCTCCCCTGCCAAAGGAAGTCCTCGCCACCGCCTCTCGTCCCGGAGGCGCATGGCGCGGCCTGGCTGATGCCGAGAACTCCGCCCGACGCAGCGTCTACGTCAAGGTCAAGCGCTCCCTGAAGATGCCTATCCTCCTCAGCCACGACATGGCAGACACCGACGGCCCCTGTGCCGTGCGATTCACCACAACGGTCCCGACACAGGCACTGACCATGCTCAACAGCGAATTGATCAGCAAGGCTGCAAGCACCTTTGCCAAGCGCCTGCGAGAAAATAACGACAACAACGAGGACCGTGTTCGTGAAGCCTTCCGGGTCGCCTTCTGCCGCGTTCCAGAGCCTTCGGAGATCAAGGCCGGCATTGAAATGATCAACGAGATGAAAACCAAGTCCAAACTCACCGAAGATCAAGCGCTTGAACGCTTCGCACTATTGACCCTCAACTTAAACGAATTTGTCTATCTGGACTGATCAACAAACCACTTTAGCACAAACAAGAAATTATCATGGCCAACAAATCCAAACCTCAAAATACATTCTGTGGACAAACCTCCCGTCGCGAAATGCTTCGCCAGATTGGCGGCGGCTTTCCATCGCTCGCCCTAACCGGCATGCTGGCCAAGGACGGCTTTTTCACGCCGAAAGTCAATGCTGCCAGTGGATTGGACGAGCTGGAGGGGCCCCTCGCGCCAAAGAAAGGCCACCACAAGGCGAAAGCCAAGAACGTCATTTTCCTCTTCATGTACGGTGGTCCGAGTCACATGGACACTTTTGACTACAAGCCAAAGCTGTACCCGCTTGACGGCAAGACCATTGATGTCAAAACCTTTGGGCGCGGCGGCAAGAAGAACAAAGGACGCGTCGTGGGGCCGAAGTGGAAGTTCAACCAGTACGGGAAGTGCGGCAAGTATGTATCGGACCTCTTTCCAAACCTGGCTACCTGTGTCGATGACATTGCCTTTCTCCATTCCATGACTGCCGACTCACCCATCCACGGCTCCGCCATGTTGATGATGAATTCCGGTTCCGTCCGCAGCGGGAGCCCCGCCTTGGGTTCCTGGCTTAACTACGGACTTGGCTCTGTAAATCAAAACTTGCCCGGCTTCGTGGTCATGCTTGACCCCACCGGCGGCCCTATCAGCGGGGCAAAGAACTGGTCAAGCGGATACATGCCGGCCAGTTTTCAAGGTACGGTATTCCGTTCCAAGGGCACCCCGATCCTTGACCTCAAGAATGCTCGAGGCATGCCGCTCGGCGAGCAGCAAACACTGCTGAACCACCTACGCAAATTCAATCAAGGACATCTTGCTCAACGATACGATAACACCAACCTAGCCGCCCGTATCGCCAACTACGAGCTGGCCTATCGCATGCAGACCGCAGCCCCCGAGGCTATCGACCTTGAAAAAGAGCCCGGGCACATCAAGAAACTCTACGGAATCGACGGATCCCGCACGGATGATTTTGGCCGCAAGTGTCTCTTGGCCCGCCGTCTCGTCCAGCGTGGCGTGCGCTTCATACAAATCTACTCCGGAGGCAATCATAATGATGCCAACTGGGATGCTCATGGTGACCTTGAGAAGAACCATAACTACCACGCCGGCAACACGGACAAACCCATTGCAGGACTTCTAAAGGATCTCAAGCAACAAGGTCTGCTCGACGAGACTCTTGTCATCTGGGGTGGCGAGTTCGGACGGCAGCCAACCGCTGAATATGCAAGAGGCACCGGACGCGATCACAACTCTTACGGCTTCACCATGTGGATGGCTGGGGGAGGAATCAAGGGAGGCATCAGCGTCGGCCAAACAGATGAACTGGGAAGCGCCGCCGTTGAGGACCGCTTCCATGTAAAACACTTGCATGCCACCTGCCTCCATCTCATGGGCATTGATCCAAACAAGCTATCCTATTTTTACGGGGGCCTGGACAGGAAACTTGTGGGCGTTGAGGGTGCGAACCCAATCCAACAAATAATCGCATAAAGTAGCTGACAGCTTCACCGTCTGGCCAAGGCCGTTCGGGGTCCATTTGCTTGGGCCCACGCAAATACCGTTTCTTTCAGGATTCAGGCAACCGGGAAGTTATGCATTTTTTATTTGTAAAGGTATGTTCATCTGGACTTAATCAATCAAGGTATCTGTCGATTTTATATCAGATAAAGTTCTTTCAATTACCACCCCATCATGCAAAACACAAAGGCTTACGAACCCGGTGATTTCATCGTAAAACAAGGGGAAGCCAGTCAGGGCTTCTGCATCCTCAAGTCTGGAACACTTGAGGTGGTCAAGGGAGGCAAGGTTATTACCGAGTTGGATGTTCCCGGAACCATCTTCGGGGAAATGAGCGACATCCTTGGAGAACCCCGGGTCAGTGATGTTCGGGCCAAGGACGAGGCGTTGGTCATGCATATCGAGAAAAGCATTGATGACCTCATTGTGCAGGACCCTGGAATTGCAAAGAAACTCATTTATACCATTGCCAAACGCCTGGAACAAACCACCAGCATGCTCGAGCACCTCCTCCCGGACACCGATGTGCTTTCTGAGGATCACGAGCTTGAAATCCTTGTTGTTGACAACCGCGAGTCCATGATCGAGCAAATCGAGCGGGACCTTGCCAACCGGCCGTGGAAAATTACAAGCGCGGAAAGTGCGGGAAAGGCCATTGAAATGGCCAAACGTGGCAACTTTGCTCTCATTATCCTCAGCTTGAATCTGCAGAATTCAGCAGATGGGTTGGACTTTTACCGCGCCCTGCGCAAAAACTCACGAACCAGATCCGTCCCTGTACTTGCCACAGTCATCGGCACAGACAAAGAAATGAAGCAGAGAGGTCGCAATGCCGGCATCGAGCATCTTCTCGAAAAGCCTGCGGAGCCGCGTCAGGTCGAGTCAGCCATCATGTCTGCGCTCAATCTGGACACAACCGGGCTTTACTGCACTATTACCGAGATGGTGTTGCACATTCGTTTCCCGGAAGACTGCTCTGATTTTGACAAGACCGAGATTGTGTCCAGCTCGCCCCACGGAATTAATGGTGCCATCGACTCCGGAATCCGCAAGTCTATCATTGATATCCACCAAGTCGCCAACTTCGACGAAAGCTACAGAAAGCCCGTGGACAACCTGGTTAATATTGTGTCAGGCGCAAAACTACAGTTTGCTGTTGTGGCCACAGAAGAGCAGGCTGAAGAGTTGAACAAGGACCGCCCGGAAGGAAAGGAGCTTCCCATTCATTCTTCAGTTTCTCAGGCACTGCAAAGTATAGGCCGGGAGGATGCCGGGGAAGACCCGACAGAAACGACCGAAGAGCACTCCGCGGAACCAGATAACATTGCAGACGAAACCCCGGCCGAAACACCCGGAGAGGAGGCTGGTGAAGAAATCAGCGGCGACGAAACCATTGCGGCAACGTCCGACAAGGACGTGCAGGAACCCCAGGGCTAGAGGCATATCGCATCAGCGGCATCACCCTTGCTTCGACTGCCGTAACCCAATGGGGGGCATGGTTCCTCAACTCCCCGGTTGAGTCACGGGAATTGATGCCAGTTCGTCTGGCAGGTCATTTGCTCGATAAGTCGGGAATGATAATGCAGACAAGTGAAGAAAGGGTATGCCAAAATCCACCCCGTCATCACTTCGATCCACAATCACGGAAACGGCGACAGGCTTACCCCCCAGATTATGCACGATGTCAATGGCTTCACGGACACGTCCTCCACGGGTCACAACGTCCTCAGTAATGAGGATTTTTTCAGTCGGCCGAATCTTGAACCCACGCCGAAGGGCAAGATTCCCGTCCACCTTCTCAAGGAAAATAAAGCGTTTCCCCGAAAGCCGCGCAATTTCCTGGCCAATCACAAGTCCACCCATTGCAGGGGCAACAACGGTTTCAAACTCGATATTCTTCAATTTTTCTAGCGTCAACTCGGCCAACCGGGTTACGTGGTTCATCATCTGGCAGACAAGTGCACACTGGAAGAAGTGACCGCTGTGCAAACCTGAGCGAAGGACAAAATGACCCTTTAGGAGTGCACCGGACTCCTCGAAAATTTGCATGACTTCATCTTGACGTTCTTTCATGAAAAACAACCTGAAGGCCCTTTTCCTGAATTGCCAAGACTCTTTTCTGCCGACAGGCTTTTTTCAATGCAGTCCCCGGAGGCATTCATAAATTTCATGGGAAGAATCCAGCCTTGAACCGAATTCAGCGATATGTGACATGGGAGGTTTTGATCTGCTCGTTGCTGGCGTTGCTGATCTTGATGTTCATCCTCATGACCGGAAACGCCATGCGTGACAGGCTCCTTGGTTTTCTGGAGGCCCGATTCTCCCCAACGTTTTTTCTCGAGCTTTTCAGCCTGCTGCTACCCTACGCGATCAAGTATGCTCTTCCCCCTGCCCTGCTCATGGGCATCCTGCTTGGGTTGGGACGGCTTTCGGCAGACTCTGAAATTACTGCGATGCGGGCAGTCGGCATGAGCCTGGGCAAAATTGTCGCCCCCATATTTTGTATCTCCCTGCTGTTGGCGACAATTTGTTTCTATATCAACTCCTGGGCCGCACCCAGAGCCCGAACCGGATACAAGGAGAAACTTGCAAAAACCGCCACAGAGAATCCCCTGTTCTTTTTCGAACCCGGTACTTTCATACGGGATTTCCCTGGCTACATCCTGTACGTGGGCGGCTTTGATGGTGAAAACCTGCGCGACTTCTGGGTATGGAGCACGACGACAAGCGATGAAAAGCCGGACGAAAATCAACGCATCCGACAAACCATGCGCTTCGACTCCGGAAAAATCACCTACGAGCCCGGGACGAATACCTTGATTCTTGAACCCCGCAATCTGAGGGTGGAAATCAATGACAAGGAGGATCCTGAAAATTTTCAGGGCGCCTACCACCCTGGAGTTGCCGCCAGCACGGTCCTTCGGTTCTCGCTGGATGCACGGGGACAGAATCTGAATGTTCGACGCAAGCCCTCCATGATGACTCGTGATGAACTCATCAAACGCAGGGATGCCCTTGACGCCCTTTCCAATCCAACGGAGGAGGACCAAAGAAAGCTATTGGAAACGCGAGTTCAACTTCAATCCAATGCCTCGATGGCATGCTCAGTCATCGCTTTCGCGGCCATCGGCATACCCCTAGCAATCCGCACGGGACGCAAGGAAACCATGGTAAATGTCGCCATCGCCTTGGGCCTTGCCCTAGGTTATTACGTGCTTACAATCCTGCTCGAGCTGGCCGGGAATAAACCAGGATTGAAGCCCGAACTACTGATATGGCTGCCAAATACCCTCTTTGTTCTATCCGGCTTGTATGCATTGCGCCGATTGGGCTAGGCGGTTCATCCCAATAATAGAGGCTGGCGACTTGTCCTAATCTCATGATTAAACCGACGGAGTCTCAAGACGAATGAAAACCATCACCTGTCAAAAACCCGGGGAATTAACCCTGATCGAGACAAAAATGCCTGAGCCCAAACAGGGTGAGGCATTGGTGCGCATTCGTAACATCGGCATTTGTGGGACGGACCTGCATGCCTACAAGGGCCGTCAGCCTTTTTTTGAATATCCCCGAATCCTGGGTCACGAGCTTGCAGCCGAAGTTGTTGATTCTGGCAACAGTGCAAGGTTGAACCCCGGGGACCCTGTTGTCATCAATCCTTACCTCAACTGCGGTCGTTGCATTGCATGTAGGCGCGGAAAAGGCAATTGCTGCCAATCCCTGCAGGTCATGGGAGTGCATTGCGATGGCGGAATGCGCGAGTTTCTCGCTCTTCCCACGGAAAACCTTCTACCCGCAGACGGACTCAGCCTCGACCAAATGGCCACAGTGGAATGCCTGGCCATAGGCGCACATGCAGTTCGCCGGGCAGAACTTGCCCCGGAGGAAACCGTTGCCGTGGTCGGCACCGGGCCCATCGGCATCGGCGTCATCCAGTTCGCAAGGAAAGCCGGCGCACGCATTATAGCCATGGATATTCAGGAGGAACGCCTTAAATATTGCCGCAACATCCTCGAGGTCGAGGCAACCGTAAATGCCCTGGAGAAGCCCGTTGAGGCCTTGCTGGATCTCACCGGTGGAGACAAGCCCACAACTGTATTTGAGGCAACGGGGAACAAAGCCTCCATGGAACAGGCCTTTCAGTATGTATCACATGGTGGCCAACTCGTGTTTGTCGGGCTGGTTAAAGATCAGCTGTCAATTGACAACCCACATTTTCACAAACACGAGTTAACCCTGAAAAGCAGTCGAAACAGCACCCCCGATGACCTGAGACATGTCATCGACTCGATGCGGGAAGGAGGGATCACAACCAGCAAATTCATCACGCACCGCAGCAACTTCGAGGAAATGATTGGACAGTTTGATTCCTGGCTCCTGCCCGAGACAGGCGTCATCAAGGCCATGGTGGAAATTGCCTAGGGGAACACCTTCCCGACCTATCCTGTCACAAGAGCCCGAAAATGCGCCTCTGTGGCCTTGGCAAGACCTTGAAGGTTGTACCCCCCCTCCAGAAGGGAGACAAGCCTCCCCTCTGCATGCTCCTTCGCCACAGACAGCATGACACGGGTCAGGTCGGCAAAATCCTCATCCGTCAACCTGAAATGACCCAACGGGTCCTCAACCCTTGAGTCAAAGCCCGCAGAAACCAGCACCAGGTCAGGTTTGAATCGATTGGCCGCAGTCACAAGCTCAGACTCGAAAGCCCCGACAATCTCTTTTCTGCCGGCTCCCGCTGCAAACGGCCGGTTCAGGATGGTGCCCCTCCCCTTTCCTGAGCCCGTTTCCTCGCGGGCTCCCGTGCCGGGATACCATGGGGACTGATGCGTCGAGAAAAACAATACGGTCCCGTCCTCATAGAAAATGTCCTGTGTCCCGTTGCCATGGTGCACGTCCCAGTCCACAATAAGCACCTTTTCCGCCCCATGTACAGCCTGCGCATGACGAGCCGCTATGGCCACGTTGTTATAAATACAGAATCCCATGCCCCGGGTGGGCGTGGCATGATGACCGGGAGGACGCGTCGCACTAAAGACTCTCCTCGGCTTATCGTCTCCAAAGACCGCATCAACCGCGCTCAAGGCGGCTCCAGCTGCCAGCAGGGCGATTTCACCGGATTTCGGTCCAATTGTTGTATCACCGGTACTGAGACTCCTTGCTTCTCCGGCAAAATCCCGTTTCAGGACTTGCAGGTAGCCCCTGCTGTGACATCGCAAAAGGGATTCACGGGAAGCCTTGGCAATGTCCAGGTCAACCCAATCTTTCGCGCGGGCTGCCGCCCGAACTCCTGCCTGCACCGCATCAAAGCGGGCTGGTTGCTCCGGGTGTCCGGGCCCTGTGTCATGTGCCTTGAAGGCCGAATCCAGTATTAAGCCCGCTTTTTCCACCATGAGTCGTTGATAAACTTTACTTTCTTGCTGGAATTCTCTTGGGCGATACCTCACGAGATTCCGCTGATCTCCTGCCTGTGTCAATGGTCCCCTTAAAAAAATTTCACAAACTTGTTGCAAAACCAGTTTTTTTTCCAAACATGTATCTTTCTTATCCCCCCCCATCCGTACCCTTAACTACTTACACTATTCCCTCAAGGATCGCTCAATTCCCAACCCAATCCCCGCGCGTACGTGAAATTTTTTCACATTTTATCTTGCGCATCTCCTAATTCGTGCTTACATGTATAGCGATTTCCTTGCTCAATCCTATAACGACATTGCCTCTTTACCATTCTAAACCTAACGTAGCCGGTCGACATGAAAAAACTATTCTCCCTATTCCTTATATGGCCCCTTGTTGCCAATGCCCTTTTTGGCGAAGCATCAGAATCCAGCGGAACCCAGTCCATTAGCATCGCTGCGGGTGCCAGTGACCGATACGAGTTGTTGAGTATCTCCCTCAATGCGGATGCCGTCTATACCGGTACCATATCCAGTATTTCTGGCTATGCCATTACACTGGACTCAGCGGACTTCTCCGACTCGGACCTGACCACATACCCCCATTTTCTCCGCATCAAGGAGGATGGCAGTAATCAGGGACACGTTCGCCTTATCATCGCCCACACTACAACCGGGTCAGATGACAGCGTAACCACAACTGTAGATGCATCCTCACTTTCCGCCAACGATTCGGTTACCATCATCCCCGCCCATACACTTGCGTCCCTCTTCGGAAGCAGTACCACAACCGTTTCGGGTATAGCGCAAAACAGTGGAACGGTTACCGTAACATCCACATCCAACCACGGTCTGAATACCGGTGACCAAGTCACGATCACCGCCACCGGAGGCGCTTCCATCGACGGTGACTACACCATCACCCGCACTGGTGCCACTACTTTCACACTTGACGGCCTGAACGGCTCCGGCACTTGGACCGGTGGAACCTATTACCCAGCAAGCTGGCCAAGCATTGGCAGCAACACCACCGCAGGTGACAGCACTTCCAATAATGAAATACTCGTCGGAAAACCATCCAAAGGCGACAACGTCATTGTCTGGACTACATACGGCTGGAAAACCTACTTCTACTACAACAGCAAGTGGCAGACATATGGTAGTCGCGCAGCTCAAGACAACACTGTCATCTATCCTGATGAGGGGTTGGTAATTGTCCGTCGGGACACGGATTCGTATGCGTTGACCATGTCCGGCACGGTGCCTGCCATCTCATCTCAGGCGTTTCACCCTGCCAGCGACAACAAATTTCTCTTGGGTAACCCTTACCCCGTTGCGATTGGTCTTTCAAATCTTGCCGTGGATTCTGCCGGCAGCAAATGGACTGGTAGTAATACGGCATCCAGTGCAGACCAGGTTCTTGTGTGGACCGGTTCCAGCTGGGAAACCTTCTACAAGAATGCATCGGGAAACTGGAGCCGTGTGGGAGATTCCATCAACTACAGCAACCCGGCCACTGCAACTGCAACCATAGACGGATCAGGAACTGTTACCAGTGTGTCTGTTGGCAACAGTGGTGGAACCGGATACAGTTTTGCCAGCTCAACGTTTAGTGTAACCCCTTCGGTTTCTTTTTCAGGGGATGGTAGTGGTGCCGCAGCTACTGTTACATTGAGTGGTGATACCATTGGCAGCATTTCAGTAGACAGCGCCGGTAGTGGCTACAGCACTGCGCCCACAGTCACCCTTAGCTACCCGCAAATCCCATCTGGAGCTGCAGTCATGATTGTGCGCCAATCCGGTGGTTCGGGTGGTAATGAATATCTGCAAGCAAGCTCTCCCTACTGATCTTTTTAAGCCTCCCGCCTCAAAACCGCAAAAATGTAGTTTAAGCCTGACACGATTTATTAAAGCATAACCCCAAAATACTTCCCTTTACCTCGTCACATCAGTCTCTGCAAATGTCTCCTCCCCATGACGCGTAGGTACCAAATCTCGTTATTGGCAACTGTTCTCCTTTTAGGGGGAACGGTTGTTTCAGTTAATGGGGATATCGTGGTTAACTGGGATGACGGGTTTGAGACCTTTTCGGATTTCAGTGGTTCATCTCTTACTGAAGGATCTGCAGGAAATGAGGACGGAGATTTGGTTGAGCTGGGTTTCTTTTCCAATTCGGACGATAGCAACCTCTTCCGCGGAAACTGGATTCCACTCACCAGTGGTACAACTATTGGAGATTCAAGTGATGGTTCGGACCTTGGAGATGGCGCGTTTTCTTTCCAGACAAAGTTTTCATCTTCTGATGGGTCCGCAGAGACATTCTTCTCCTCGTCAGTTAAGACAATCACAGTCACAGGAGGCGGAAGTGGCTATACATCCGCACCAGATGTGGTCATTGCCAGAGGTACGGGTGACAGCAGTGGAAGCGGAGCCTTTGCGACAGCAACAGTTGCTGGTAACGCGGTTACTGCAGTCACTCTGAGCAATAAGGGCAGCAATTACACTGTTAATCCTACCATTACATTTTCCGGCGGTGGCGGATCCAGCGCAACTGCCACTGCGACCCGATATAACAACGCCGACAGCAACGATGGCATTCGCAGTATTGAAGTTACAAATGGTGGTTCTGGTTATACTGAAAATTTTGCCGTCACATTTAGTGGTGGTGGTGGTTCTGGCGCCACTGCAGAGGCCATTGTATCAGGAGGTACAATAAGTAAAATTGTAATGCGGACTCCGGGCACCGGCTATTCATCCATACCCACTCTGGACCTATCAGCAGGTAGTGGTTCAAGCGGGGCCGGCACAGCCAGCTTCCTTCCCCAGGATGCTCAAAGGCTGGCCATTCGATTCTATGATGGATCTGCAAACACTTCAGGGACTCTCTTTAATACTGTGGCGGTACAGAGTTCGGAATGGAATACATGGCCCGACGGAGACACCAATTTATCCATTCCGAGCCTTAGTGCAGACAGCTCTCTAACCACGATGCTCTTCCAGACTGATGCCTACTCACTCAGTCAAGACTTGAAGACGGCGGTAACCGACATTGATTCTGCCCTCACAATCACGACGACACAGGGTGATCTATACACAACTGGCAATGTCAGTGGAGGCACCCTCACCGCCAATCTTGCCAGCAACGAAACATTTTCCGGTGTGATCGCAAACGGGCTTTTTGAGGACTCCACGAATGATGGCAAGGTCGCACTTACCAACACAGGCAGTGGCACCCTGACATTGAGCGGAGCGAATACCTACTCAGGGGACACCACCATCAGCTCCGGCACCTTGGCGCTGTCTGGTTCAGGATCCATTGCCAACACACCGAACATATACCTTAGCAGCGGTGCCACACTGGATGTTTCCGGTCTCGGCAGTACCTTTACTCTGGATGACGGTCAAACCCTTAAGGGCACCGGCACTGTTGCTGGTAATATTAAATTCGCATCCACTCTTTCAGCGGGAGCGAATTTCCAGGACGGCTCAAGTATTTCTCCTGGTGGAGATGCCAGCAACTATGGAATTGGAAAAATCGCGGTCACTGGGACAGGAATTGGCACTTGGAATGCGGGGACCACATATCACTGGGAAATCAACGACTTGGAAGGGGATGCCGGGGATCTGAATGGCAATAACCTTGGCTGGGATTTGCTTACTTTTTCCGGGGCACTGACCATTGCGGGAGATGCCAACAATAAAATACTTATCGATATCGCTGCATTGGATGGAAACAATTCTCCGTTCAACCAGTTGGGAGTCCTTGGCGGAATACAAAGGCCTGCCTTGAATCGTGGACACAAGTCAGGTTATGAATTTGAAATCGTAAGGGCAGATGGGGGCATCTCTGGTTTTGACTCTTCTCACTTTGAAATTGATTATATGCACTTCTATGAGCAATGGGATGACCCATTTCATATGTGGGGCATATATCAGAACGGCAACTCCCTGTACCTCACCTATTCCGCAGTGCCTGAGCCTTCAACCTATGTGATGGTCAGCGGTCTCCTTCTCCTTCCTGCAGCCACGTTGTACCGACGATGGAGAAAGAAAAAGACCCCGATAGAAGACAAAGCTGATACGGAAGGTACAGAGGTTGAAGGCTGATTAGTTTTTGAGCATGGCTTTACCGGTCACTTACCTCAATCGTACCACGTTGTAAAACGCCAGCGCATTTAAAAGAGGATTCCCTCTTTGCGACAGGATGCCAGAACCGAGCCGGAGTTCATGCACCCGCCCCTCCTTGAGGTTTTCCAGTTGAATTGATATTGTCTCCTTCCCTTTCAGAGTGGCTGAAACCACCTTTACGTTGCTGACCTCCCTTTGGGGTGACCCATACCCTTTGTGGTAACTGTAGAAGTAGCGCTTGAAGCGAAAGTTATCCAGGTTCGTGACCGTCTTGGCAGCAACTGGCTGGGTGAAGGTCAGGTCAAAGCCCTTTGTCGTCAGGCTCATTCTATTCAGCTCAAAAGGGGTCTTTCCCTTCCAGCGGATGCGCTGAAGACCCCGATCGCCGGCCCAGCCATGATTGCTGTGCCCCACCCAAAGGGAATGATCCGGCCCAAAAATCATGCGATTGTTCCCACGTTTCAACCCGGCACCATCATAAAAGGGAATGCACATCCCCTGAATGACGCCACCTACCTGCTCAAGGGCCACACGCATGATTCGCCCCTTGTTCATTTCTCCGACCAGCATTTGGCCGGCAAAAGGACCGAACTTGCCATCCGTTGAATCGACAAGTGGCTGCGAAGGTGAATTTGCCATCAATCCGTGGGGAAAAAGAATGGCCGCCTTCGTTCGAAGCTTGTCCAGTTCCTGCAATGGGCGGTTCAGTGGACGCCCCTCCCACCCTTTGCGCCAAAGAAGACTGGCGGCATGGCCGTAGAACCTGCCCTCTTGAACGTGATGCATCTTGCTGGTGCCAACCCAGTCGCCCTGGTTGTCCGTGACAAAGAGGTTGCCCTCCAGGTCGAAACCCAGCCCGTTGGGGGTCCGGAAACCGGAGGCCCATGGAATTATCTTACCTTCCGGTGTGATCTTTAGGACCCAGCCCCGGTACGGGACACAGGAATACATCCGGTCCATGTAGCTCAAGGGATTGAAGGGGCCCCGTTTTTCGTCGCGGACCCCGGCGCCGCTGGATGCTGTGCCCAGCGCAAAAAAGAAATTGCCGACACCTATAAATTTAATAAAAGTCCCAGGTGTTTTTGAAATACCTGTCGTCATAGCAAAAAATATAAAAAAATATGATGCGTTCATTGCTCTTGGTTGTGTTATTAAAGGTAAAACACCGCATT
>CAJWSN010000014.1 GCA_913046175.1 uncultured Opitutia bacterium | reverse complement strand
AAAGTGCTAATCCGATAAAATTATCAATCCGAATCCTAGCTTTTTTCCTCCCTTTTCCCACCGCTGTATTGAAATAGATTGAAATTCAAGAGAAGAACCCGGTCATCCAAGGGGATGCGGACCAGATAAAGCAGGTCTTTTTCAATATCCTGAAAAATGCCCTGGAGGCCATGCAAAAAGGGGACCACATCCGAATCGTGACCCGCGGGGATGATGACTTTATCTACGTTCAGCTTGCTGACACCGGAATGGGTATCGCTGAGGAGGACATCTCCAAGGTTTTCCTTCCCTATTATTCCACCAAGGAAAAGGGTCACGGGCTGGGCATGATGATTGTCCAGCGCATCATGCGTGAACATGGAGGGCGGATCGGTGTTGACAGCCAGGCAGGCGTTGGAACGGTCGTGACCCTGCAGTTTCCACGAAAATATCGTCGCACAAGACTTCTTGAAAACGAGCGCCGCGCCCGTTAGCCATTCCAAAGCCTTTAATTTTTAGATAAAATGCCCGCCACCATCCTTATCGTTGATGACGAGAAGCACACACGTGAGGGGCTGGAATTGGCTCTTGAGGATCAATATGATGTCTATCTCGCAGAAAACCCGGACGAGGCTTTCAATCTATTGGCGGCGGAGAAGTTCGATGTAGTCGTTACGGACTTGAAAATGGCCGGTAAATCCGGGATGAGCGTGATTGATCGTGCAATCAGTCTGCCTGACAAACCGATCTGCATCATGATGACAGCCTATGGCACGGTTGACGTTGCCGTGGAAGCCATGAAGCGTGGAGCCTATGATTTTCTTACGAAGCCGGTTAACCTCGAGAAACTGGAAATCCTGATCACACGTGCCTTGGAGTCGCGACAAACCAAGCAGGAAAATACGGAATTACACGAGCGACTCGACAAAAAGTATAGTTTTGAGGGGATTATTGGAGAGTCTGGCAGTTTGGCTGCCGTTCTTGAGCGTGTTAGACTGGTTGCACCTGCCTCAACAACCGTGCTTCTTGAAGGAGAGACAGGCACCGGCAAGGAATTGATCGCCCAAGCCTTGCACCAAAACAGTCCGCGTGCACGAAACGCATTCGTGCCGGTTCATTGTGCGGCACTGCCTGCAAACCTGCTGGAAAGCGAGCTTTTTGGCCATGAGAAGGGCGCTTTCACCGGTGCGGCTGAAAAGCGAATCGGCCGTTTTGAGGCGGCTCATGAGGGCACGCTTTTTCTTGATGAAATTGGTGAGATTGACGCTTCCACCCAGGTCAAGCTGTTGCGTTTCATGGAAACGAAGACTCTCGAGCGCCTTGGAAGCATCCAGCCCATACAAGTGGATGTCCGGTTGATCTGCGCAACCAATTGTGACCTGAACTCAATGGTTAAAAAAGGGGACTTCCGTGAGGATCTTTACTACCGGCTTGATGTGGTGAAGATTCAACTTCCCTCATTGCGTGAGCGGGTAGATGACATTCCATTGCTTTTGGAAAATTTCCTGACCCAGTTTGCCGAGGAAAACGGATTCCCAAATGTGAGCCTCACCCCCAAGGCCATGACTGTGCTCCAAGCCTACCCTTGGCCTGGGAATATCCGAGAATTGCGGAACTTTTGCGAGAATCTGGTCGTGTTGAAGCAGGGAGGCTCAGTCAATGAGTATGACTTGGACCCGCGTTTTCTCAACCCGAGTGAGTCAGACGTAACGGGCCCAGGCGCTGATTCCCCGATGTATTCACCGCCAAGTGGCAGTCTTTCCAAGGAGGAGAATGAAAAACGCCTTCTCCGTAATGCCTTGGTTCAATCCAGGGGCAATCGAACCAAGGCCGCACAGTTAATGGGGATCAGTCGCCGAACTTTGCACCGAAAAATCCTTAGGTGGCCTGAACTGGACGTGGAATCATGAAACCAAATTTTTTGCAGACCCGAATTCTTTTCAACTTGGTTACAATCCTGGGAACCTTGATCTTTTCTGTTGAAGGTCTGGCTGCCGGTGACAATCCCCCGACAAGGATTGCCGGTACGGATTTGTTTGTCGGTCCCATTGCCGAATCCATCCTGGTTTCAGGTAAATCCCTTGACCTTCAGGCGGAATGGATTGGTTCCTACAAGGCGATCCAGAAATTAAGGAGCGGCAAGGTGGATCTTGCCATTGTTTCAAGTACATCAAGGAGTTCGCTACCCAAGTTGCCGGAAATGCAGATTCTTCCGCTTGCATACCGCATGAGCCGGGTGATCGTTGCCAAGGATAATCCTATGTCTGAGGTCTCCCTTTCCCAGTTGAAGTCTATTTTTGGCAGCCGTGCCAACTTGAGAATGGAAACCTGGGGGCAGTTGGGACTGGATGCCCGCTGGGGGGCACAAGCGATTACACCCATGGTTCCCCGGCGATTCACCACTTTTTCCCCGGAGGTTTTTGAGCTTCATGTGCTTCCTGGCAATCGATTCCATTCAGCGGTTAAGGTCTTTCCCGATGAACAGGAACTGATAAAGGCTTTTCCCAATGATCCTGGTGCGATTGCTGTTTTATCTTCCCTCCGTGCCGAGGAATTTGGCAAGGCATTGCCGATTGTGTTCGGAGATGGTCAATCCTTCGGTGCAACACCCGAGAACCTTTACTTTGGGGATTATCCATTGCAGATGCCTTTTTCCCTCCTTTTTCCCCGGTCGAGGATCAAGGAGTTGCTTCCCCTGGTACGGGTGATATATTCATCTGAAGTGGCACAGGCCATTTTTCAGGGTGGTCTTGCCCCGGTCCCTGATGATTTTCGCAAGGCCGAGCTAAAGAAACTGGGAGCAAATTGACAGAAACATTTGACAATGGAATTGATTAGGGAAGAATCCCCATCCCTATTTAGTCCAGTGGGCGGGCGTAGCTTAGCTGGTAGAGCGCCACCTTGCCAAGGTGGAGGTCGTGAGTTCGAATCTCATCGCCCGCTCCATTTTTTTGCCCAGACATGAAGGCTGGAGACATTTTTGATGCCCGCCAGGATTTCCCTTTTCGGGATGTTTTTGATCTGAATGAAGCCCCTTGGCAATGGTTGCCCAAGATTGGCAGGGCTTTGGCTGCTTTTGATTTTCCAGTGCTTGCGAATTCTGAATTCCCGCCTGGACTGGAGGTGCGGGGACAGGTCTTTTTCGGCGAGAATGTCAAGCTGCCGGCATACGGTTCCATAAGTGGCCCCGCTTACATCGGGCCGGACTGTGATCTACGGCCCGGAGTATTTATTCGTGGAAATGTGATTACAGGTCATGGCTGTGTCCTTGGGAATTCCTGTGAGTTCAAGAACTGCCTGTTGTTGGATGGTGTCCAGACGCCCCATTTTAATTATGTAGGTGACTCAATCTTGGGGAATCACGCTCATTTGGGGGCAGGAGCCATTCTATCAAACCTTCGTTTTGATCAGGATGAGATTTCCGTGAAGACCCCCGAAGGACTTGTCCGGACAGGGCTTAGGAAACTGGGCGCAATACTTGGGGATGAGGCGGAGGTGGGTTGCAATGTGAGCTTACAGCCAGGCACTTTGCTTGCACGACGTTCGGTGGTGTTTCCCGGGCTTGCTTTTGGCGGTCTCCTGCGAGAGGGGATGATGGCTGTGGGAAGACAGGATTTTCGGGTGATGGAGCGTCCGCATGGGTAAACGCTCTGAGGCTCAGAAGCCACCGAGGCGTTCGAAAACCCAATAAAGCCCAACCGTTGCGATTATCAGGGAGGCGGGTACAACAATCCATTTTCGGTACTGTTCCGGGTCTCGTATGGCCTTTGTGCTGTAATAAGCGGGTATAAGGATGGCAATTTGGCCGAATTCAACCCCGATGTTGAAGCCAACCAGACCTGTCGCAAGAGCAGTTGGTTGCAGCCCCAGTTCCGAAAGCGCACCTGCAAAACCCAGTCCATGGACCAGCCCCAGGATGAAGATTATATAAAGTCGACTGTGATTGTATTTGGGCTGAAAGATATTTTGTAGGGCAATCGCGGTGATACTGAGCGCGATAATGACCTCAACGATTTGGGTCTTGGCCGAGAGAAGACCAAGGGTGGCGAGCCCGAGGGTTATGGTGTGGGCCACCGTGAAAGCAGAGACCTGCAGGAGCAGGGGTTTCCATTTGCGGGAGAGCAGGAAAAGACCAAGCACAAAAAGGATATGATCAACTCCTTTCGGGATTACATGGACAAATCCCTGGCGCAGGAAAGAACTGAAGGTGATCCAGTACCCCCCCTTGCCCTTGCCGTCGCCACGAGTTGACGCCTCGCTTTTTCCGTTGGTTGCAGAGGCTCCTTCGACCTTTGCCCTTTTTAGCTCCAGAATGAAACTTTCCTCATCCGGGAAAAGGACGTGCACTTCCTTTTGTGCCACACCATCAATCCGGTTCGTGAAAACAATCGCCAGCCCAGTGTCAGGATCCGCGTGCACCTGGTATCCGGTCATATCCGGCAGGATTTTTGTCTGCCAATGGCCCTGCAGAACCACCTTATCCTCCGGTTGTTCCAGCTTCCCGCCTCCCATTTTACCGAAAGTGAATGAAAACTCTGGATCGAACCAATCCCGGGGCACAAAACGGCAACGAAAAGAATCCACTGCGAGTTTGCCGGCCTGCTGAATAAGAATTTGACGCTTGTCTGGATCGATTTTTTCCAGGGATGACTTGACCATGTAAGGCACCTTTTCTGGATCATTTTCAAAGCAACGAGGATCGATTTCGACTTCAATGGTCACTGTTCCATCCCGAAAGAAGTTCCCAATGACAGGAATGTCAGGGATTGGGTGACTCCATGCAACAATTGCCATAATTGGAAAAAGTGTGGCTGGCAGTTTGAGCATGGCGGCTTCGTTTTCTCTCCCGGTCTTGTAACCGAAAACCCTGTTTATCAATTCATTTTTGTTTCACTCAAAATCAAAGAACCCCCTCCTTCGCGATTTTCATTTACCTTCCTTATGCATCCGTTTTCAGGCTGATTTTGGCAGGATTAACACCTCCATGGACTTCTTTAAAGGGTCACCGGTGTATATTTCCGGCAGGTCTTTTCCCCCTCGTCACCTTAGGCAAGGGGCGAATGGATCAGGGTTTATCAAAGTCCAGGAGGCCCTGAAGAAAATCCGATGTGGATTTTTTGCCTTCCCTGGGTCTTTTGTCCTGGGCCGGAGGGCTGGAGCGTGTGCCTTTTTTTACCCGGGGTTTTGGGGCACTTCCTTTATCCTGCTTTGCCGGTTTTGTTCCGGCTACCTTGGGTTTCTTTTGCTTTTTTGGCTGGGACCGGGCTTTTTTCTTTTTGGACTCAGGTTTTTTTTTTGGTTCTTTGCCTTTTTGGTCGGCCTTGGATTTCGTTGCCTCAGGTGGTGGCTTCTGATCCTTTTCTTTGCGAGGAGCCCTGGTCACGCGATCAACCTTGTACTTCGTTACGGTAATACCTATGGCGCCACGGTTCTTCACCGGCATTTCAGCAAACTCAACCTCAAGAACCTTGTTTCGTGCTCGTGCTTCTGGGGAAAGGTGGACGAGGAGCTTCTCGGTTTTTGTGTCGTCATCATAGGCGGCAAAAAACCATATTCGACTTCCACGTGGGTGCTTGATGAGCTCGTAATCCTTGTCCCGGGTTACGCCGCCAATCTGGAAACGTTTTGCAAAGGTTTTTCCGGTTTTCCCATCCCGGTAAATCATGGCATAGGTCTTGGGTTCATCCTTGCGGAAGATGGCTGTGTGGACGGGGTTTTTGCCGATGAAGAATTTTTCCTGGATTCGGGTAACCTTCACGGTGCCATTCTTGCTGAACACAATCACGTCATCCAGGCGTGAACATTTTTCCATTGGGACATCACGTTTGAGTGACCATCCGGCAAAGCCGTCCTTTCGGTTGATATACAAGGTCTCATTGGCAGTGGCCACCTGGGATGCGACGATGCGGTCGAAGGTGGCGATCTCCGTCTTTCGCTCGTGTTTCTTGCCATACTTCTTCAGGAGTTCCTTGTAGTATCGTATGGTATACTTGGTGAGTTGCTTTAGGTTGCGTTTCACCTCTGCAATCTCTTTCTCGTATCCCTTGATGATCTCATCTGCCTTGAAGACATTGTACTTGGAGATGCGTTTGATGCGAATCTCGAGCAGGCGAAGGATGTCATCCTCAGTGATTTCACGATGAAAGAGGGCCTTGTGTGGCTTGAGTCCCACGTCGACTGTCTTGATCACGCCTTCCCAGGTCTCCTCCTTTTCGATGCGGCGATAGATTCGTTGCTCGATGAAGATTTTCTCAAGGGAGGCAAAGTGCCACTTTTCCTCCAGTTCCCCCTGGCGGATCTCCAGTTCTTCCCTCAGGAGGCCCTTGGTTTGAAGGGCGGAGAGGCGGATGAGTTCGCCGACACTGAGGAACTGGGGTTGCTCATCGACGATCACACAGGCGTTGGGCGAGATGCTCACTTCACAATTGGTGAACTTGTAGAGGGCGGGAATTGCATCCTCCGCATCGATGGCGGCCGGCAGGCGAATCAGGATCTCGACATGTTCAGCGGTGTTGTCATCGACCCGCTGGATCTTTATCTTGCCTTTGTCATTGGCGGCCAGGATGGAGTCTATCAGTGAAGTGGTGGTGGTGGAGAAGGGGATTTCAGTAACCTTTAGAAGATGCTTCTTTACCCTTTCAATGCGTGCACGAACACGTACCTTTCCCCCCCGATGGCCATCATTGTAGTCGGTTGCATCCATCAATCCGGCGGTGGGAAAGTCGGGTAGGAGCGTGAATTCCTCTCGACGCAGCGCGCAGATGCATGCCTCGAGGAGTTCGTTGAAATTATGTGGAAGAATCTTGGTGGAAAGCCCAACGGCAATTCCCTCGGCTCCTTGGGCAAGCAACAGAGGAAACTTGACCGGTTGAGTGACCGGTTCCTGGTTTCGTCCATCGTAAGAGATGCTCCACTGTGTGGTCTTGGGGTTGAAGACAACCTCAAGCGCAAAGGGGGTAAGGCGGGCCTCGATATACCTTGGCGCTGCAGCGGAATCCCCGGTGAGTACGTTTCCCCAGTCCCCCTGCGTGTCGATAAGCACCTCCTTTTGGCCAATCTGCACGATGGCGTCCCCGATGGCGGCATCTCCGTGCGGGTGGTATTTCATGGTGGAGCCAATAATGTTGGCCACCTTGTTGTAACGTCCGTCCTCCATTTCCCGCATGGAATGCAGAATGCGGCGCTGGACAGGCTTCAACCCATCATTGATGTGGGGGACTGCGCGTTCCAGGATGACGTAGGATGCATAATCCAGAAACCAGTTGCCGTACATCCGGGCAACGTGCATTGAGTCGTCATCGCCGTCCCCGTTTTCCATGTAAGGGGAGGGGACAAACTCATCCGGTTCGTTAACCTCGGTGTCTTGCTCTTCGACACCTTTGCCGTCGGGAGTTTCTCCGGTTTCGGCCACCTCCACGGAGGCTGCCTCATTCACCGGTTCATCTTCTTTGTCCTTATTTTCTTCTTTGGAATCCTGCTTGTCGTCCATGCCTCAGTATTTTGCCTCAGGCGATTGCCTTTTGCTCCGGCTCGGGGAGGATGGCCTCCACGTTGCCCTGGGGTTCCTCCTCTGTCATGTCTTGTTCCACGCGCAGGTTTTCTATTATGAACTCCTGTCGCTCAGGCGTGTTCTTGCCCATGTAGAACTTAAGCATTTCCTTGATGGAGGACTTGGTCTTGATAGTTACGGGGTCCAGGCGGATATCCTCGCCGATAAAATATTTGAATTCATCCGGGGAGATTTCCCCAAGTCCCTTGA
This sequence comes from uncultured Opitutia bacterium, assembly GCA_913046175.1. Classification (GTDB taxonomy): domain Bacteria; phylum Verrucomicrobiota; class Verrucomicrobiia; order Opitutales; family JABJCN01; genus JABJCN01. The sequence goes on along the minus strand of CAJWSN010000014.1, from coordinate 6,886 downwards.
AGCGGGTGATTTCCGCCTTGGCCCCCAACTTGTCAAGGGCCTCCCGTCTTTCGATCTCGTTGTAGCAGTATCGGGTTTCCTTTTTATTTCGGACCCGAAAAAGTGGGGTTTGCAGGATGTAGAGATGTTTTTCCCGGATCAGTTCAGGGAAGAACTGAAGAAAAAAGGTGATAAGGAGCAGACGGATGTGCATCCCGTCAACATCGGCGTCCGTGGCAATGACGATCTTGTTGTACCGTAGATTGTCCAGGTCGTCCTCTATATTGAGTGCATGCTGGACGAGGTTGAACTCCTCATTTTCATAGACGACCTTCTTGGTGAGGCCAAAACAGTTCAGGGGTTTGCCCTTGAGGCTGAAGACCCCTTGAGTGCCGACATCCCTTGACTTGGTGATGGATCCGCTCGCTGAATCGCCCTCGGTGATGAAAAGGGTGGTTTCGAAACGTTTCTCGTCCTTGGAATTCAGGTGGATTCTGCAGTCCCGGAGTTTTCGGTTGTGAATCTTGGCCTTCTTGGCTCGCTCACGGGCCAATTTCTTGATGCCCTTGAGTTCCTTGCGCTCACGTTCGGCCTGCTGGATACGTTCCAGAAGAGGTTCACTCACTTCCGGGTGTTTGTGCAGGTAATTGTCGAGCTTCTGCTTGACGAAGGCATTGACGAAGTTGCGACCAGAGGAGCCCTCGGGTTCCATGACAAGTGACCCAAGCTTAGTCTTGGTCTGCGACTCAAAAACAGGTTCCTCAACCTTCAGGCTGATGGCGGCGACGATACCGTTGCGGATGTCCACAGCCTCCAGCTTCTTGTTGTAAAATTCACGAAGGGTCTTGGCGAAGGCCTCGCGGAAGGCGGCCTGGTGGGTGCCGCCTTGTGTGGTATGCTGTCCGTTGACGAAGGAATAATACTCCTCCCCGGCCTGGTCAACGTGGGTGAAGGCGATCTCAATATCCTTCCCAATGAGATGGACAACCGGATATCGAACGGATTCAGTTATGACTTCATTAAGCAGGTCACTCAGCCCGTTCTTTGAATAAAATCTCTCTCCGTTGAACCAGATGTTGAGCCCGGGGTTGAGATAGCAGTAGAAGCGAAGCATTTTTTCCAGATGGCGCTTGCGGAAACGGAACCTTCGGAACAATTCCCCATCAGGCATGAATGTGACCCGTGTGCCGTTTTCTTCATCGGTTTTCCTTGATTTCTTGTCTTGGCGGTTGATTTCACCGCGGGTGAAGTCAATGGACCGGGTTTCGTTTTCCCGAAAAGCTTCGATGCGGAAATCAGAGGAGAGGGCGTTGACGGCCTTGATTCCAACACCGTTTAACCCCACGGATTTCTTGAAGGCCTTGGAGTCATACTTGGCTCCGGTGTTGATCTTGGCCGCGCAATCTATGAGTTTCCCCAAGGGGATGCCGCGACCGTAGTCACGGACAGTCATGGTGCCATCGTCTCCAAGTTCTATGTCGATCTTTTTGCCGAACCCCATGGCGAACTCATCGATACAGTTGTCGATGACCTCCTTGAAAAGGATATAGATGCCGTCATCCTCTGACGATCCATCCCCCAGTTTCCCGATATACATTCCCGGTCGCAGGCGAATATGCTCCTTCCAGTCCAGGGACTTTACGCTGCTCTCGGTGTAATTGTGCTCCATGGGAATGCCTATATGAACGAATTCTCGTCAGGACTCAACTCAATTCCACCGTGTTGCGCAAATTCGTTGAAGTAATATTTCCCGAATTAAGAATCCGGATCGCTTGAGCATGAAGCCCGGGAGTGGCGGCAACGATGGAATTACCCTCCACAGGGTCTTTGCCCTGCCAGTCCGTTATGATGCCCCCCGCTCCTTGTATAATTGGAATTACCGGCAGAAAATCCCATTTTGAGACAATTGGATCGACCATGATATCGGCTTTCCCGGATGCGAGCAGGAGGTAGCCGTAGCAGTCGCCCCAAGTGCGGTAGATGTTAACCTTCCGGGTGAGTGTATCCCATTGATTTTCAGATTGATGGATCGCGGGATCCATTGGATCAGACGTCAGCAGGGTTGCCTGGCAAAGGTCACTGGTGTCGCGTACCCTGACTGGTTGCCCATTCAGGCTTGTTACCTTGCCGTCTCCCACCATGCGTTGATCAAGGATCGGTTGATCAATGGCTCCCAGGATTGGTTGTCCATCCTGCAACAGGCAGATTAATGTACCAAAGAGGGGTACGCCTGAAATGAAGGATTTTGTGCCGTCGATTGGGTCCAGTACCCAGACGTGTTCGGCATCCTCCTTTTCACTGCCAAACTCCTCCCCGATAATTCCATGGTCCGGAAAGCGGGAATGAATTTTCTCCCGCAGAACTCGTTCGGTTTCCCGGTCGGCCAACGTCACCGGGGAGGCATCCTCCTTGGTCTCCACCTCCAGATCTCCCCGGACAAAAAATGGGTGAAGAATCCCCCTGCTTTCATCAAGCAACTCGTCCAGAAAATTGACAAGGGACTCCATTTGCATTGTTACCTTTAGCCGATTCTAAAGGATTTTTCCAGAATTAAAGCCACCCATCCAAATATTTTCCTGTGAATTGGAAGGACATTCCCATCCACATCATCGATTTCGAAGGGAATGGACGCACAGGTGTGGTAGAGTTTGGCGTTGCCATCCTGGAGGGAGGGGAGGTTGTCTCGGGACTAACTTCCTATTGCAGGGCGCAGGGCTCCATTCCCCGTCGGGAAATGGAGCTTCATGGGCTCACCAACAAGGATGTTGCCAATGCGGATCCATTGAGTGTGCACTGGGACTTTTTCAACGAACTGCGACAGGCCGGGCCGCTTGGTGCCCACCATGCATCCGTGGAGGATAACCTGCTCAAGAAGACATGGTCACACCCCCGCATGGCCCCGGACTTTTCACGTCCTGGCGAGCAGCTTGCCGAGTGGGGGCCCTGGGTTGACACCCGTGAATTGTATTCGAGCCTGTTTCCCTCGGTTTCAAGTTGCGGCCTCGGGAAACTTGTTCATCAGTTTGAGCTCCTGCCCCAGGTCGATGAACTTGCCGGGAGGTTTTGCCCGCCCGCCCGCCGACAGTTTCACGCGGCATTATATGATGCCATTGCCTCTGCAGTTCTCCTTTTGAACCTTTCGAAGTATTCCGAGCTTGAGGAATGCCTGACCCTCCCATGGCTTCTGGCCCAGAGCCAGTCTGATCCTGGAAAAAAGCAAAGTATTCAGCAGATCAAGATGTTCTGACTGGGTCACAAGAAACTGTCCCCCTTGGGGATTACTCGTCGGAGTCCTCGGTTTCTTCAGTTTCCTCCTCGCTGGCTGGTTGCCCTTCGGCGGATTCTTCCATATTTTCCTGAGGTGCCTCCTGAAGCTCGTCAGCTTCCGTGGGCTCTGGGGTTTCACCGTCTTGATCTTCCGTCTCCTCATCTTCATCCTTGATGTCAAGCACTCTGGATATTCCGATCAGTCGATCGCCTTTACGCAGGTTGACCAGCCGGACACCCTTTGTGGTGCGTCCAATGATTCGGACGTCACGAACCGGGGAGCGAACCGCCTGTCCTTTCTTGGTGAACATCATGATCTCGTCCCCTTCTGAAACGTTAAGGGCTCCGGCAATCTTCTTGGTTTTCATCGCAATGATGCCGGACCCTCCGCGCTTTTGCAGTCGGTGTTCCTCGAAGTTGGTTCGTTTCCCAAGTCCATTGGTTCCTGCGACCAGGAGGGTGCTGTCCTCGTCCACAACTTCCATTGCCTTGACCTCGTCCTTTTTGCCCTTGAAGCGAATCCCGATGACTCCGCGGGTGGCGCGACCCTGTGTCCGAAGGTCATCCTCATGGAAACGAACTGATTGGGCATTTCGGGTGATGAGAATCAGGTGATTTTGGCCGTTCGTGCGTCGGACAGTTAGCAATTCGTCATCTTCATCAATTTTAATTCCAATGGTGCCCATGCGCCGGAAGTTTTTGTAATCAAAGAGGGATGTCTTCTTGACGATGCCTTTCCTCGTGCAGAAGACGAGGCGTGTATCATCCTCCTCGAAGCCCTCAATGCAGACCATGGCTGCGATTTTCTCACCTCTCTGCAGTTCCAGCAGGTTGTTGATGGCACGTCCCTTGGAGATGCGGCTTCCCTCCGGGATGTCGTAAACCTTCTGCACATAGAGGCGTCCATTGTTCATGAAGAAGAGGATGAAGTCATGTGTCGAGGCGCTGAAGATATGCTCTATGAAGTCGTCCTCGTACTGGCCGGCCCCCTTGACTCCAACGCCGCCACGCTTCTGGGCGCTGAATTCGTCCTGCGAGGTTCGCTTGATAAAGCCCTTGTGGGTTACGGTGATCAGGCACGCCTCCCGCGGGATGAGGTCTTCCATGCTCAGGTGGCCTTCCTGGTCGGAGATTGCGGTGCGGCGGGCAAAACCGTACTTGTCCTGCACTGCGCGAAGCTCCTCCTTGATCACTCCAAGGAGTTCACCCTCGTTCTCCATGATGGAGCGAAGGCGGGTGATGAGTGTCTGCAGTTCCTCGTATTCCTTTTCGATCTTTTCTCGTTCAAGGCCGGTTAACTGGTAAAGACGAAGGTCAAGGATCGCATTGGCCTGTCGTTCGGAGAATGGATACTTCTCCATGAGGCGGTTGCGTGCATCCTCGCGGTTCTGGGAGGCGCGGATGATCTTTACAATTTCATCCAGGTTGTCGAGAGCCAGGAGGTAGCCCTCCAGGATGTGCGCGCGATCTTCGGCCTTCCGCAGTTGAAACTCCGTGCGGCGGTAGACGACTTCACGACGGTGCTCGATATAGCAGAGGATGACCTCCTTGATGTTCATCTGCTTCGGGCGCCGTTTGTCGAGTGCCAGCAGAATGACGCCAAAGGAGCTCTCAAGCTGGGTCATCTTGTAGAGCTGGTTGATGATGACCCTCGGGATTTCCCCTCGCTTCAACTCGATGACAACACGCGTGTTTTCGTCCGATTCGTCCCGGAGGTCAGAGATGCCCTCCAGTTCCTTTGCATTCACGAGGGCCGCAATCTTGGTGACGAGAGTGGCGCGGTTCACGTTGTAGGGAATCTCCGTGATGATGATCTGCTCCTTGTCGTTGGGCAGTTCCTCAATCTCGCAGGTGCCCCGGGTGCGGACGATTCCGCGGCCGGTCTTCATGTATCGGTCGATTTCCGAGCGCCCGGCAATGGTGCCTCCGGTGGGAAAGTCGGGCCCGGGGAGGACTTCCATGATTTCATCAATGGCTATATCCGGGTTTTCAATAATGGCACAGGTTGCGTCGATGACCTCGCGCAGGTTGTGTGGCGGGATGTTGGTCGTCATTCCAACCGCGATCCCGGTGGACCCGTTGATGAGCAGGTTTGGGATGGCAGCAGGAAGTACCGTGGGCTCGGTGGTGCTTTCCTTGTAGTTGGGTGCGAAGTCGACCGTATTCTCGTCAATGTTGCGCAGGGCTTCCTCCGCGATCGAGAAAAGGCGGCACTCCGTGTACCTGTAGGCGGCCGGGGGATCTCCATCAATGGAGCCAAAATTCCCTTGTCCCTCAATGAGCGGGTAGCGCATGACCCAGGGTTGGGCAAGTCGGACAAGCGTGTCATACACGGAGGCATCCCCGTGCGGGTGATAGTTCTTGAGTACTTCCCCGACAACCCCGGCGCATTTGTCAAAGGGTCGGTTGTGCAGTAGACCCTCCCGCAGCATGGCATACAGGATTCGGCGTTGAACCGGCTTGAAGCCGTCGCGCGCGTCAGGCAGGGCCCGACTGATAATGACTGACATCGAGTAGTCGATGTAGGCCGTCTGCATCACCTCTGTGATATTGGTTGGGATCAGGCGCTCAAGAATATCGGCGGTTTCGTCGTCTCCGTCCTCATCTTCGGAATCGTCTCCGTCTGTGGGGGCATCATCGACTGGAGGTTCTCCGTCATCCCCACCTGCGGCGGGTGTTTCGGCGGGTTCACCGTCCTCATCAGTGCCCCCGGGTTGTTCGGGCGTTTCTTCGTCTTCTGGATTGTCAGGTGTTTCTTCGTCAGCCATATGATGGTGCGGTGGTGTGGGCTAGGTCGCGTTGCGGTCTTGCTGGTTATTTGTTTTTAAAGATTGTTGTTGTGACTTTATAAATCGGGGATCCGGATTTGGGTCTAAACGTCGAGATAGGAAACGTTGAGTGCATTATCCTCAATGAAGGCCCTTCGGGAGGGGACATCCTCTCCCATGAGCATGCTGAAAATCCCGTCAGCCAGGGCGGCATCGGCGATATCGACCTTGAGCAGGCTACGGGTTTCCGGGTCCATTGTGGTTTCGTAAAGTTGTTTCGGGTTCATTTCACCCAACCCCTTGTAGCGTTGAATTTGCAGGCCCTTGCGGCCGAGGGTGCGGATTTTCTCCACCAGTTGCAGCACGCTGTAAATCTCTGTCTGGCTCTCGTTTTTTTCACCCATGTTTTCAACAAGGTGGAACACTGGACTCTTGTCCTCGCCGAACTGATCCGGTAGTATGCCATCCTTGTGTAGACTCTTGAGGAGTTTGCCCAACTCATGTGCCTCGTAGATTTCATGGATGGTGATTCGTTGCTGGATGACCTGTTCATCCTGCTCAATTTGTCGATTGATCGTACTCTCATCATTTTCCTCCCCGGGGAGGATGCCAAGTTCCTGCAGGTAGGCCTGTTTTTCTGATTCATTGACGCAGAAATGGAATTGCTCCTCGTTGCCGGTTCGCACACGTGCGATGAACTGGGGGAGGTCCATGGATTTTTCATCGCGGGCATCCAGATAGCTGGACAGGGCACAACCGTAGCGGGTGACGCCTCCGCCAAGCAACTCAAGGCGGGCCAGGGAATTAATGATTCCCTGTAGCGGCTTGCCTGTGGTTGGCTTGTTGTCGCTGGTGCGCACAAGGGTAACGTC